>JAJYJL010000219.1 GCA_021789565.1 Acidobacteriota bacterium | reverse complement strand
TCCGGGAACAGCTACGCGTCCGGCCCGGATCATGGTCTGGTCCCCATAAAAATCGAGGACAGGAGCAAGGGGAAGGAGTTTCTTAAGCCCTGGAGACTTCAGCAGGGAATCCCGCGTGCTCCGGTCGATCCGTGACATCGCCCAGTACAACCTGGCTAAAAGTGGGTCGGAGAGAACAGCATCCAGAAGGTCATCTTTTGCATTCGGATCAAGCGCTTTCCAGTCTCCCTGACTGAATAATATCGGAACTTTGAAACTCCCAAAACTGTACTCAAAGGGTTCGCCACCTCGCAATGTTTGCTCTAGAGATGTGAGCGGGAATCCCGAATTGTCCGTGATAAAGGCCCGTCCAGAGTCAGCTGTCGCGATGGCTGTATCCGGACCGCAGGGCCGCGCCAATTCGTAGCCAAGAACCTTCAGGAGGGGGCCCGCCTGGTCGCAACTGCTGATCCGAATAACCTGCAGCGGGCCCGCTATAGACTGTAATTCCCGGGCCTGCTTGACATATTCCTTTAACAGATTCAGGTATTCAGTAGGAGTGGGCTTCTTGCCCTTCATCATGTACGTATAGCCATTTAAGGCCGCGTTGTGTGCCAGCAGTGGAAGGATTTCATCTGTGGAAGCGTCCTGGCTTATCGCAGCCATGCGCAAAAAGGAGCGTGCGGGACCCGGAATGCTGATGGAATTTAAGGACTGGGGAGGGCCAGGGGAGACATTCTAAGGATGCGAATCCTGACCCAGTCATTTGGCACTCGCGGCGCAAACAGAAAGCAAGATCACGCGTGCTATTAAGAGCGATCGGAGGAACGAGCATTTCATCGGCGTGCCCCTCCCGGATTTAGAACTGTTAAGACACGTAAAGGTTCCTCAAGGCAGGGGATGAGTACCGCCCCACGCGTAAGTCGACACTCAAGCGGGCCAACCTGCGGTCAGAAGATAATTTACTCATCATCAACGCAGGGTCCACCCTTTGCCTTAAGTCACGGTTTACTTCTGTAACTTCGCATATGAATTCCGTGGATGGAAGCAAGTATAAGCCCGAGGTGAAACCAATTCAATCTGAATTCGCAATTGTTCCTCTATGTGGCGGGTTTCACTTTCCGGAATATTGGACAAGGGAATTCCGTACGCCAAACATACAATCGACCGCGTGACTGCCACGCCCCTGGAGTTCTCCCGAAAAAAAGCAACCTCGGAATTTCTGGTCCAATTTGCCCTGAAATACTTGCCGGCCCGGCAGGAGGACTTTCGCCCCTTCAAAGACTGCCTCTCAGTTCTTCAGTAAGAAAGCAGGTGCTTTCGGGCCATATTGACCTGCCTATTTAGATTGGTTAATGAGAGATCTACCTCTTTTCGTTATCAACACAAGAAACAATATTTATCCAAAAGATTTTTATCACAAGCAACACAACTATTGATTGGACAGAAAATAGCACCTCCCATAGTGTAATCGTGGTGGTCGGGGCAGGATTCCAAATAACAAGGGAAGGAAGCTGAAATGAAACTCTCACGGACTACCGTGGGCTTAATAGTCCTCCTTCTGTTTGCAGTCAGTGGGTGTTCTCTACTGGTGGCCCAGGAAAACACTGGGACTACCGCACCGACAACCGAAGCCAGCACTTCCGCTAAGATTGACGAACTCCAGAAGGAACTGGATTCACTGAAGGCGCAAATTGAACAATTGAAAAAGACCCAGGAAGAGAAGAAGTCCGCGCCGGCATCAGCGTCGACGCCGGTTGCCGCAACTGCAGTGGCGGCCGTGACGGAAGCACCTGCAGCACCGACGAGCAAACCCACACTGGCCGAAAAACTGTTTAACTCCACAAACATCAGCGGATATGTGGACGGTTATTATGGGCTTGATTTTGAACACCCTTCGGACCGCCAGGCGGGGTTGAGGGTATTTGACAATTACCAGAACCAGTTCTCATTGAATCTTGCCGAGCTCGTCATCAACAGAGCCCCGGACAAAGATACCCCCTTGGGCTATAACCTGACCTTGGGGTATGGCAATGCCATCCACGTTGTCAACTCATTAGAGCCAGGGGGAGAAAACTTTGCTCAAAACGTGGAACAAGCATACCTATCCTACCTTGCGCCTGTTGGTAAGGGACTGCAGATTGACTTCGGGAAATTTGTAACGCCAGCCGGAGCTGAGGTGATCGAGTCTGCTCCCGATTGGAACTACAGCCGAAGCGTTCTGTTCGGCTATGCCATTCCTTTTTACCATTTTGGTCTTCGGGCCGCTTATACCTTTAACCCTAAGGTCACCCTGACGGGTTATCTGGTCAACGGCTGGAACAACATTGTTGCCGTCAACACCGGAAAGACCTATGGGTTCAGCCTGGCGCTGGCGCCCAGCTCCAAAGTAAGCATTACACAAAACTACCTCGGTGGGCCGCAGACCCCCGGCACAAATTCGCACTGGAGGAATTTGTCAGACACCGTTGTACAGCTCAACGTGACCAAGAAGCTGGCCCTGCTGGAGAACTTTGACTATGGATCTGGCGACATGATTCCCGGGGTCAACTCCGTCCAGTGGAAGGGAATCGCAACTTACGCCAAGTACGCGTTCAATGACCAGTATTCTCTTGGAGTCCGCTACGAGTACTACGACGATCGCGACGGGTTCACCACAGGAACGGCACAACATATCAACGAGTACACGATTACGTTGCAGCGCACCTTCGCTCGCGCCCTGATCAGCCGCCTGGAGTTCCGGCGCGATATGTCTAATGTGCCGTTTTTCCCGCGCGGCGTGGCAGACCTGACGAAGAACCAGAATACGTTGGAACTGGGCCTGATGTACGTCTTCAGTATTCATGGCGCCGAGTAGGGACGGGCCGAGCGCCGGACCGGAAGATTGGATTCTGTAATTCGTAATCAGCAGAGGGAGGTTTGGATGGCTGCAAACAAGCAACAGGGTAATTACCTAACTGTATTTTTGAGCGCCTTTACGGGCTTCGTGGCAGGTCTTGTACTTTGGGCGGATAGTCATACGGGAATCGGGATCGTCATCACATTGGTCAGCGTTGCTCTATTGCTGTACTCGCTGGTTGGTTTCCGCAAGATCAGGCCCCTGGAGTTCCTGGACTAACTTCGGGCCCGGAGAGGATTTAGTCGCCGCCGTTGGCCCACACTAACTCCGGGTTTACGGGGCCAGCACGGGGACAGAGTAAGAAATTCTAAGAATGTGGAGATGGAAATGAAATACGTAGGATTGCTTCTGGCAGTTTGCGGATGGCTTCTTCCGGTGGTCAGCCTGACTTTGACGTCATCGCTGGCTGCTCGCTTCATCTTTGCCCTGATCGGAGTCTGGTTGTGTCTGACCGGAATTCTCGGTTTCGTCAATCGGTCTTACGTGAAACAAGCAATCTGGAAGAAGTAACGAGTCCCTGACCTTATAAAGAGTGTCGAGACGGCGCTTAGCCGATTCTCAAAAACGGAGGATAAGCATGCGGCGCAGGAAATTGAATATCTTTCTCAACGGGTTTGTTCTCGCGACCTATCTTTTATGCGGGGTCCCGGCCTGGGCCCAAACACCCAGCCAACCGACGACCAGCACCCAGGCCGGCCCCGCTCCAGCTTTGAATGCTCCAGTACCAGTAAATGAGGCAAACCCGCCTTCCGCCGAAGAGATGGCCAAAGGCGACGCGAGCGGGACCCTGACAGGCAACGTGAACGACATTCCGGTGTCCAATCCCAAGACCGGCCTTACGATGGCCGACGCGCTCAACCAAATTGGGCAAAACAAGGTGGCCATCAACTTTGTCTGGACGTTGGTAGCTGGCTTCCTTGTGATGTTCATGCAAGCAGGCTTCGCAGCGGTTGAGACGGGTCTCTGCCGCGCCAAGAACGCCAATCACACCATCATGATGAACTTTATGGTGTACGGCTTTGGTCTGTTTGCTTACTGGGTCTGTGGATTTGCCCTGCAAATGGGTGGCGCAGCAGGTGTTGCGAGCCTGGGAGGTGCCGCACCCCTAAGCGGTGAATTTGCTATCCACTTCGCCGGCAAGGCCTGGGGCCTGTGGGGCACGCACGGCTTCTTCCTCACGCAGGGAGGCACGTACGACGTTGCTGTCATGGTCCTCTTCCTCTTTGAAATGGTCTTTATGGATACCGCTGCAACCATTGTTACCGGTGGCTGCGCGGAACGGTGGAAATTTGCGGCTTTCGCAATGTCCTCTGTCTTTCTTGCGGCCATCACCTACCCGCTCTTCGCCAACTGGGCCTGGGGCGGCGGGTGGCTTTCCCAACTGGGAGCGAACTATGGTTTGGGAAATGGCTACGCGGACTTTGCCGGATCGGGGGTGGTTCATGCCGTCGGAGGCTTGTCGGCACTGGCCTGCGCCATCATCATCGGGCCGCGTATTGGCAAGTATAACCGTGACGGCTCATCCAACGCCATTCCGGGCCATGACATCACCATGGTGCTGATCGGCTGCTTCATACTGGCCTTCGGCTGGTTCGGATTTAACCCCGGCAGCACGCTCGGAGCGTCCGGTGGAGGAAACCTTCGGATCGCTACCATTGCTGTAGATACAATGCTGGCCGGAGCAACCGGGTCCTTTGGCGCAATCTTCTATATGTGGTGCCGCTACGGGAAACCTGACGCGTCAATGGGCGGCAACGGTCTGCTGGCCGGACTGGTTGCTATAACGGCCCCAAGCGGATTCGTCAACACAATCAGCGCTGCTATTATCGGGCTGATCGCCGGCGTTCTGGTTTGCCTCAGCGTTGAGTTCATTGACCGCGTTGCGCATATTGACGACCCGGTGGGAGCAATTTCCGTTCACGGCACTTGCGGGCTGTGGGGCGTGCTCTCGGTGGGCCTGTTTGCCGATGGGACGGGCATGGGCAACGTAAAGGGCCTCTTCTATGGAAATCCCGGACAGCTTGTTGCCCAGATGATCGGCGTGGCAACACTGCTGGGTATTGTCTTCACCCTAACCTTTGTATTTAACCTGTTCGTTGATTACTTCGTTGGGCAGCGCGTCTCGCCGCAGGCTGAATTGGAGGGTCTGGACATTCCTGAAATGGGAGCTCTGGGCTACCCCGAGTTCGTACTGAAGATGCAAGGTCCTGGGATGGCAGCCGGCGCCGCATAGGCAGCCGGCGCCCGGCCCCTTATCCGGGAGATCAGAGAAGGAGATTCCTGCTATGGCTACAGTTGATTTTGATTTGGCGGTCAGAAACTACGATGCGGTTGTTGTAGAGACCACCGAGGCCATTGAGCCCCGAAACCCAACCCTTCCGATCGAGATTTCAAGAAAGTTTTCAGAGGCGTTGGAACTGATAAACCATGGGGAGCCCGCAGCCGCGGCCACGTACTTTGAGGAGATTGTTGAGGCGTTCCCCGATTTTACTGACGCGCACATCGGCCTGGGCATTGCGTACGCCGTGACCGGGAAGATTTATCCGGCCCTTGACCATCTCCAAGAAGCTGCCGATCTGGAACCCGACAACTTCTTCGCACACCTCAAACTGGGCCAGCTCCAATTCAAGCTCCACGTGCCGAAAAAGGGTTACGAGGAGATGCAAAAGGCGCTCGACTGCGCAAGCTCTGTCGAGGAACGAAAGCTTGTCGGCCAATTAATCCACGAGCAAAAGCAGCGCGAGCATAAAGGTCTGGCCCGACCCACATGGGACCGCCCCTTTTCTCGCAAAACTCTTCTTCTGATCGGGGCCAGCGTTGTCGTACCGCTGCTTTACATGTTCCTGGTCAGCGTACGTTAAGATAGGGGGAACCCTGATGCAACTGGAGTCTCAAGCTTTGAATATCTGGTTGGCGTTTACTGAAGCAGTCAAGGAGCGATGGAACGCGCTTGTTTGCGCAGTCGCTGTAGCCATCATGGCTATTGGCGTCTTTCACGCTCCAGCCGAACCCGTGCTACTGGGCTGCGGAGGGGCTTTGACCATGCTGATCTTCTGGGGATGCCTCAAACGCATCACGAAGAATTAAACCTTACCAGCCTATTGTCGAGGATTTTGTTGCCTGGCGGGCCTTTGGGGAATTTCAGTACTCAAAGCCGGGTCTGGAATATAGCGCATGAACATCTCACTCCAAGTTCTCTTTTTCCTCGCCATGCTGATCCTGCTGGCCAAGGCCGCGGGAGGGTTGGCGGCGCGCATAGGGCTGCCGGCCGTATTGGGCGAACTCCTGGCGGGAGTAGTGCTGGGACCGACGCTTATCAACGTCTGGCGCTTTTCCTGGTTCGCAGTGTCAGGAACACCGGGCGGAGGCACTCACGTTTCACTCGCCGGCTTTATTAATGTGCTGGCAGAGGTCGGCGTTGTAGTTCTGATGTTCCTGGCCGGGCTCGAGACAGACATCAGCGCGATGAAGAAAGCATTTGGCCCGGCCTTCTGGGCGGCATGCGGAGGCGTCGTTCTGCCATTCGCTGGAAGCGCTGTGATCGGGCACGAGCTTGGGTTTTCGTGGCGTGAAGCCATCTTTATCGGCACCATTCTTACAGCCACAAGTGTATCCATCACCGCGCAAACGCTGATGAACCTGAAGCAGTTCCGGTCAAAGGCAGGATCAACCATTCTTGCTGCGGCGGTTATTGATGATGTCCTCGGGCTGCTGGTACTCTCATTGGTCATTGCAGCCGAATCGCACGTTGCCAGCGCACAAGGGGGGAACTCACCGCTGGTGAGCTTTGGGTGGACAGTCGTCCGGATGGCAGTTTTTTTCGTCTTTGCATTTGGGCTGGGTCCGCGCTTGATCCGGCTTTCCTTCCGGGCGGCGCGGCATTTCAAGGTGGAGCACACTTCTCTTGCGGCGGCGCTGGCCATCGGATTTCTGTTCGCTTTCCTCGCGCAATATGGCGGCGGGATGGCTGCGATTACAGGCTCGTATCTCGCAGGCCTCTTCATTGCGGCCAGCCCGACGGACCACGCGGAAGTGATTTCGGAATTGCGCTCCATGACGAACTCTTTTTTTGGCCCATTGTTCTTTGCCTCAATCGGCCTTGAAATTAACGCCTGGGCACTGGGCGGACACATTGGCTTCTTCTTTTTGATTCTTATTATAGCTATTCTCGGCAAAGTGTTCGGCTGCGGGCTGGGCGCCTGGCTGAATGGTTTTTCAGGCAGGGACGGATTGATTGTTGGCGTGGGAATGATCCCGCGGGGCGAGGTGGGACTGATTACGGCAAATATCGGCTGGGCGGCAGGGATTGTTTCACCGGAGATCTACTCGTTGGTCATTGTCCTGGTTCTTGCTTCAACCCTGGTGACACCACCGTTGCTCAGCCTGTGCTTCGGCCGCCAGCAGCCGGCTCTTGAAGTGGCTGCAGCTGCGCCAAGTTTGGAGGGCATTTCATCCGAGTCGTAAAGTTCGCATGAAGATAGAGGTTCATGGGACGTACTCCGAAGGGCCAGGTTGGACCTAATCCTATATCGCGAAAAAGTCAGAACAGAAGAAAGGGCTGATGATTATGAAAAAACTGGAAGCCGTAATTCAACCATCCAAGCTTGATGCGGTCAAGGACGCTCTCCACGAAATTGGCATTCAAGGGATGACCGTGAGTGAGGTGCGCGGCCACGGCCGACAAAAAGGCCACTCCGAAATCTATCGCGGCCACGAATATACAGTCGATCTGCTTCCCAAAATCAAGGTCGAAGTGGTGCTGCCGGACGCGCTCGCCGACCAGGCGGTTGATGCCATTACCAGGGTGGCCCGCAGCGGCAAGATCGGCGATGGAAAGATATTCCTCTCCGATATCAAGGAAGCGGTCCGTATCCGCGACGGCCAAAGAGGTGATGAAGCCCTTTGATTTTTCATGAGCATTCTTCCGGTTTGCAGACAGGCCTTGCCCTCTGCAGACATCAACAGAGGGCCCGAGCCTGCGCTTAAACAGTTTTGGATTACGTGGTTAGCGCTTCAGGAAAAGCAAAAGAACGGTCACGGAATAAACGAGAAACACACCGATCGAGTCCCAGGAAAAGGCCAGTATCCTTTTCTTGGAACGATACAGAAGGGCGATCATGCTGATGGCGGTCATGATCATCGCGGCGCACGCCGTCAACGCGTGCGTGGGGGAAACAAACGACAACAGAGGCCCCTTTAAGTAAAAAATGTCATCGATTGCCAGAATCAGCAGGTTAAAGAGATTGCTTCCGAGCACGTTGCCGACCGCCAGATCCACAGCCCCCATCCGAAGGGCGGTCTTACACACGACAACCTCCGGCAGTGAAGTTGATACCGCAACCAGAATGCTTCCGACAAATGTGCGTCCCAGCCCAGTGATGGCTGCAAGTTGGTCCGCCACGTAGGGCAGATAGGTAGCGGCTGCCACGATGATTGCGGCAAAAAACGCAAAGCGCCAGTAAGCAACCGGCTTTGAGATGTGCTCGTATCGGGATTCTTCCTTCACTTCGCTTAGGAATTCGGCAATCCTTCTTTTCTCATAATTGAACACAAGCCGCATTGCCATTAGATAAACAAGCACAATCACCAGGCTGTAAACGCCAATCCAGCCCAAAGCCGGAAGGCTTTGCCCACCGAGAAGGCTGAAAGTGGTCAGGCCAAGCAACAAAACTCCAAACGATGCGGTCAGAATCTGGCCCTGATGCGCCAGTGTCGAGATCGGGGCTACCTTCAAGCCGACATCGAGAATTGCCAGGATCAAAAGGTTGAACATGCAGCTTCCAAGCACGTCCCCGGCAGCAATGTTCGGCGAGTTAAAAATGGCAACCGAACTGATGCCCGTAAAAAGTTCCGGCATTGAAGTCGCCGAGGCCATCAGGACAACACCGATCCACGTCCTTCCCATCCCCGTCTTCTCCGCGATCACGTCCCCGTAATGAGACAGACGGGACCCGCCATAAACTATCACGACGGTGCAAATCAGGAATTGAACCCAGACGAGCATCTACGAGGCCCTCGTCTGCTTCCGCAGAAACCACTTTTCCACTTCGACAGCCCAGAAGATCAGGGAACTGACAACCAGGGTAAGAATCAGGTCAGGAAGGGGCAGAGCTATAGTCTTAAAAATTGATTGAAAGAACGGTACATAGACAAGCGCAAGTTGCATTACAACCGTCAGCGCTACTGCGCCCAGCAGCGGTTTGTTGGATAACAGGCCAATTTCAAACAGCGACCGGCGTTCAGACCGGATGGCCATAACATGAGCCATCTGCGCGAGGGTCAGAGTTGTGAACACCATCGTCTGCCATTTGGGATCACCGGCCTGCCAGTAGCCCTCAGCAATGCCTAAAGAAAGGAGTCCCATTAGGAACCCAACCCAAATGGTGTGTCGGCCCATGCCCCGGGCAAAGATGCTTTCTCTTGGCTGG
>JAJYJL010000218.1 GCA_021789565.1 Acidobacteriota bacterium | reverse complement strand
CTTTGGTTCCCCCCTGAAACGAACATTATAGCGGCACAGGAGAATGGCAGGTAAGTGATAAACAGTTAAAGTACCGGATTCGGCAGGCAAAAGGAGAATTCAAGGCATGGACGGGTCCAGAGGCTTCTCTGACCGGAGTTGGCCCTCAGCGCCTGGAATAAGTCTGGACGACATCGGCAACGGGCTTCAGTTCGGTTCGGCCTGGCCGTGGAAGATCCGCACCAGCTCGATTCTCGTTCCACCGTAATGCGGCTTGAGTGACACAACCTTGTGCTGTTCGGCGCTCTTCATCTCAAACACGACTTTGCCGTCGTGGTCGGCCTGGGTGAAGCTGGCTGTCTCACTGCCCAGCTGCTGTTTGTAGAATTCCTCGACCTTGCTGATGGGGTCCACGGTGTTGAATTTCGCTACGGCGATGCGCAGGTCCGTTTCGTGCGGCAAATCGAAGGCAACGGAAACCGAGTTATCGTCATGGGAATCCGCCGCTTGCGTGGCGCCGGGATATATCGGGAGCCCGAGCTGAAGATCGTTGACGTTCTGCTCTTTGGCGATTTTCAGGTTGCCCAGTGGCGTCTGGACCGTGACAACTTTCCGGTCGGGGCTGGGCTCAGACACCTGCACGTGAATTCCGTGGGAAAGGATGCGCAGCCCAAACCAGATCATGAAGATGCCTGAAGCGATGATAAAGACTATAACAAGCACGATCGCCCAGATGACATGCTTATCCAGCGGCTTGCGCGGAGGCTCGATGGGCGCAGGGGAAGTAGCCAAATTGACCTCCTTTCTTGAAAAAGCATTCTAATGCAGCCGCAGTACTGTTCAAGAAGAGATTTCCGGCGGCTTAATTATTGATACGTTTTGAATTCCGGCGGAGTTCCTTTGAAAACCTTTGTCGGGCAGGCCCGTTCTCGATCGCCGCTGGTACCAGTCTGAATTCGAGGCAAGAGCCGCAACGTTGCAGTGCAAACGCCGGCAAAGGCAGTTCGGAGTTGCCGCCGGTGATGAGCGGCAAGAGCGTCTGCAAACCTTGAGCAGGCACGTGCCGGGTGTTATTCTGGATGTTTATTGATAAAAAAGTCGGAGGCGGAAGAGAATGCAATTTCGGAAACTCGGTCATAGTCCGTTCTCATTGTCGGCCCTCGGGCTCGGCTGCATGGGCATGTCGGAATATTATGGAACGCGAGACGACCAGGAGTCGATCGAAGTCATCCATCGCGCGCTGGACCTGGAGGTAAACTTTCTCGATACGGCCGATGTTTACGGTAAAGGAAAGAATGAGTTGCTCGTGGGCAAGGCCCTTCGAGGCCGCCGGGAACAGGTAATCCTGGCCACGAAGTTCGCCAACCTGCGCGACGCGTCGGGAAATTTTGTTGGAATCAGCGGACGGCCGGAATATGTAAAGGAGGCCTGCGAGGCCAGCCTGCGCCGGCTGGGCATTGAAATCATCGATCTTTATTATCAGCACCGCGTGGACATCAACGTGCCCATCGAAGATACGGTGGGGGGCATGTCGCGCCTGGTGGAAGAAGGCAAGGTGCGCTGCCTGGGACTTTCGGAGGCTGCGCCCGCAACCATCCGCCGCGCGCACAGCACCTGGCCCATCAGCGCCCTGCAAACCGAATATTCGCTGTGGAGCCGCGACCCGGAAGACGAATTGATCCCGCTGTGCCGAGAACTGGGAATTACCTTTGTGCCTTACAGTCCGCTCGGGCGCGGTTTTCTGACCGGCAGGTTTAAAAGTCCCGACGACCTCGAGCCGGATGACTGGCGGCGCAATAATCCGCGCTTCCAGGGAGAAAACTTCCAGCGCAACCTGGACCTGGTGCGGCGCATTGAAGAAATCGCGCGCGAAAAAGGCTGCAAGCCTTCACAACTGGCGCTGGCCTGGGTCCTGGCCCAGGGAGACGATATAGTCCCGATCCCGGGAAGCAGCCACCGGCCGCATCTGGAAGAAAATCTGGCAGCGCTCGAAATCAGCCTAAACGAGGAAGAACTGAAAAGAATTGACGAATTTGCTCCCAAAGGCGTTGCCGCCGGCGACCGCTACCCCGAAGGCGGGATGAAGGTTGTCAACCGGTGAGCCGAAACACATTCAGCCCTCTCATTGATACGCCGCGATGCCGGTGGCGCGCTCGCCGATGATGAGTGTGTGGATGTTGTGGGTGCCTTCGTAAGTGAAAACCGATTCCAGGTTGCACATGTGGCGGAAGACGGGATACTCATCGGCCACGCCGTTTGCGCCCAGGACGTCGCGCGCGCTGCGGGCGATGTCGAGAGCGGCCTTGACGTTGTTCCGCTTCAGCATGGAGACGTGGGCGAAGTCGGCGCGGCCAAGGTCTTTCAATCGGCCCACATGCAGCGCCATCAACTGCGCCTTGGTGATTTCCGTAATCATTTCCGTAAACTGTGCCTGCACCAACTGGTGTCCCGCGATGGGTTTGTCGCCAAACTGCTTGCGCACCTTGGCATATTCGAGAGCTTCGTTGTAGCAGGCCATGGCTGCACCGACGGCTCCCCAGCCGATTCCGTAACGTGCCTGGGTCAGGCAATCGAGCGCGGCTTTCAATCCCGTCGCCGCCGGAAGCATATTCCCGGCGGGCACACGAACGTCTGCGAGTGAGAGCGACGAGGTGACAGAAGCGCGCAGCGACATCTTGCCCTTGATGTCTCTGGTGGTGTAACCGGGTGTCCCTTTTTCGACCAGGAAGCCTCGAACGCCTTCGGGCGACCGCGCCCAGACCAGCGCGACATCAGCAATCGAACCGTTGGTGATCCAGGTTTTTTCGCCGTTTAAAACGTAATCATCACCATCCTTCACAGCGCGCGTGCGCATTCCGCCGGGATTCGAGCCAAAGTCCGGCTCCGTAAGGCCGAAGCACCCAATCGCTTTGCCCTGCTGGAGCGGCGGCAGCCACCGCTGTTTCTGCTCTTCAGAACCGAAGGCGTGGATGGGATGCATCACCAGCGCGCTCTGGACGGAAACAAAGCTGCGCAGGCCGCTGTCGGCGCGTTCAAGTTCCTGCATCACAAGGCCATACTGCACGTTTGACATCTCCGCACAGCCGTAGCCGCTGAGGCTGGCACCCAGAAAACCCATCTCGCCGAGCACCGGCACCAGATGCAGAGGGAATTTGCCCTCGCGAAACCAGCTCTCGATGTATGGGATGACTTCCTTGTCGGCAAACTCGCGCACCGCCTGCCGGACCAGCTTTTCTTCGTCGGTCAGGAAAGCGTCGATCTCCATAAAGTCAACGCCGCGAAACGGAAACATGGGTGGTCTCCTGCCATGAATGATTCCAAAAGCAGTGGATGGCCTCACGAAAGGCACGACCGGCCGCCTCTTTCAAGCGCCCCTGGCCTGTCATGTTGAGAATGTAGCACAAAGCATGCAAGGGCGTCCGCGCGCTACGCGCTGCCTGGCGCCCGCGGCTGCCCTTGACCATTTCTCCACTGCAAGTCTCAACCGGCTATGTGAATTTTTCCGCGTCCTTGATCTGATCCTGGAGCTTTTTGAATTGCGCCTCTTTTGCCTTGTCAGGTTTCTCTTTAAGCATCGCCTCAATGGGAGGACCAAGGCGGTTCGCCACATCGCAAAGAGTCTTCAACTGTCCCGGATTGGCAAGGTACTTCGGGCCAAACAGCGCAAGCCCATCCACCATCTCCTTTTCAAGGAAAAGGGCGAAGTCCAGACCATCAAGCTTGACCATGCCTGCCTGCATGGCCGCCTTGGCTTTGCTGCGGTTGCCTCCCGCAAGCTCGGCCAGCACGTCATCGATTGCCTTGCGCTGAGCGTCGACGACTGCGCCGCTCTGTGCCTCTTCAGGCACCCACGCGCCGCGGCGGATGCGGGCGAGCACGTCGACAGCTTGCGGGCCTTCTACGCTCGGCCATGGAGCGTCCAGAGTGAGTTCCTTAGGAAAGTCCGGCTTAGATGTAAATTCCATGATGACTTCCCCCAGGTTCAAGGCTGAGTCACCCCCGTATTGCATCACGTTGCTGCGACGGCGGTTGTAGGAAGCAATGGACTGGGTACTCGTGGCGATCTGGCTGCCCTTCTGATAGGTGTCGGCCAGGATCTTGTACGCGTCGATGCGACTGCTGAAAATCACTGCCCTTAGCACACGGGCGTTGAGCGTATCGCGGCTACTCGAGGGTCCTGAGGCCATGGAATCCGTCAGATTGATTACACGATCCAGATCCCCCTGTTTAAACATCAATTTGGCCTGCTGGTAATCGTACCCAGGCCCCCTCGGTGGGGAGACCGAGGAAGTGCAGGCCATAAAAAACGAGGTTAACAAGAAGGCTAAAATCCAAAGGCGGGGCGAACCGGAATCTGAAGAATCATCTTTGTTCATCGTCAGACCTCTTAGCGGGAATATTGCTAGCGGCATGGGCCGCCAATTGAGTGGGTGCGATGGGCTGGCCCGGACCGCCGCTACGCTGGCGCTGATTATAGGCCCGTGCACGCCACACTTCAACCCTTCCTTGAGTCTGCAGGTGCCAGGGAAATCTTCCGGCGGACACGGATGTCGCTTGTGGCGGCTCGTGATACCATACTGCCGCTCGTCGCCCAAAACACGTAAAGAGCAATCCTTGAAAACGCAGGTTCTGCCGTGAAAGAAATTACCCCGCTATTGGCTGCGATGTTCTTTTGTGGTGCAGTCCCGACGTGGGCGCTGGATAACGGGCTGTCGATCGAGGAAAGAACGGAGGTTGTGTCTGGGGACACACAGGTGAACGCGAGAGAAGGCCCGCGCTACAGTTGCCGCACAACTCCTAGCCCGAGCGGACTTCCACCTGATTCACTGGAAGCTTAATTTGGCACAGAACCAGCAAGGAATGCCAACCTGCCCTGATGGCGAGCTGAAATTCAGACAACTGTGCCAGGCGTGTTACTTGGCTGCAGGCTCAGATGCTTGTTCAGACGCGGCGGATGGCGCCGCCGGGACACCGGCCTTCAGACTGGCGATTTGGCTTTGGAGGTCCTTGGCCAGGTCCTCAAGAATCTGGACTTGCAGGATCTTTCGATCCAGGACCGACTGGAGCTTGGTGATCTGCCGCTGGAGACGCTGATTCTCGCGGCGCAGAACATCCAACCCCTGCGGTGGAAATAAATCGTCAAGGTCGTTTGCTTTAGTAGCCTGGGGCCGCAGTCCGGTCTTGATGGAGGAATACGGCGAGACCTGGGCCTGCGATTCCCGGATGAGGGCATCCAGGTCTTTACGTTCCTGAGAGGGAGGGCAAAGCTGGCGCAGGGCCATCAGGCGGGCAAGATCGGGACGGTTCCTGCCGCGCTCCCAGTGCTGGACGGCTCCTTTCGTGGCATTCAACAAACGCGACAAACCTTCCTGGCTTACCTGGAGTTTCTGCCTTACTCTACGAATCACTTTTGATACATCAAGCTCAGCCATCGACGACGCTCTCCTGATTAGTTTTCACTTGACATGACTATAGTTATAGGCTAGTATAGCATAGAAACGGAGCTTAGAAACCTTTTTGTTTTCTCGGTTCCGCTTGCTCTGCCAGGACTGACATCGGCTTGTTACCGTTGGGGAGGGGTACGGTACAGACGATGAGGCTTGGTACTTCGGATTCACTTGACTTCCCCCCCCAATTGTTCACCGGTAACTGCAGGTAGCGCCAATTCACATGCATTCTTAGTAGGAACACATCCTTTTGTCAATGGGCGAACCAACGGTTGTCGCAACGATGTTTACTGAACAAATACTTGACTTATTGTGTATATGCCACGCTCGGCTGTGCGCGCCAACGGAGGAACACCTTCTGTTTGACAGGGTTACGGGCCGTCTGGCAAGTCATTCTGCTCTGGCGGGAACTTATTTCTATTCCCGCTACTATTGTATTTCGACCGCAACAACAAACAAGTTGAACGAATTCCCCCTGCCCGGAGCTGGTACAAGTTCCCTTTACCTGCCGACAGATCCTCTTCGCAATTTGTTGCCTTATGCCATCGATGATACAAGGAGGAACATGACAAAAGAATCGAACCGGAGTATTTATTTTCTTCGCCCTACTAGCTCGCCAGTCAGCGCATCGTCCCTCGACTTTGACAAGAAAGAGAACAGCCGGAATGTCGGACAGATCAATGAACGCCAGCAGCTTTCATTCACCACAAGCGCCATGGGTAAGCCTGAGTCCGTTTCGTTTTCAGCAATGCGGTGCTCGGAAAGGGGGTGCGTGTTTCCCGCATCATCACCCCGCGCCGGAAGGTGTTCCTATCATCTGCACCAACAGGAAGAGCCTGTTCTTTTCCTCTCCCACCAGCCCACGGGTATGCTTCTTGACCCCGCAAGAACAGCACCTGCGGAAAAAGAGTACGACATCGGCCGCAAACGCGACCGCCGCCGCATGGCAGCCATCTGGGAACAATTTCAAAGCGACGGAACGCCCTGACGGCCTAACGCTCGATTAACAGAGAACACCTGCGGAGGAGATTCCGCATTCAGGCAGCCTGATGCCGGGTCGCCCCGTGGCGTGCCGTCGCTTGCCTGAGGTACGGCACGAAATCCGCATATCCGGATCCCATCCGGCAAAGCTGCGCTTGTTTTAGGACGGTTCCACATCCATTCGAGGTGTCGCATGACGTTAAGTCCCGAATCTTACGATCCAGCAGATTTCTCGTCGCTTTCTACCCGGGCAGATGATATCCATCGGCGCACGCCCCTGCTTTCTCCAACCAAAGCCTGGAGGATCCTTCGCAGGAGGACCGGCGGGCACATTTCCCGGTCCACGTTTTACCGCTGGCTGGATAGCGGCAAGGTCTATTCTCTTCGGATAGGTTCCAGGATGTACGTCCCCTGGCAGGCACTCCAGGAAGTCATCGGCCGGTGCCTAAGTGGGGAACCCTTTTAAGGACATCCCATGCGAGTCCGGACACAATGTCTGCCAAAATACGCTTCGCGCGGCGACGCTTGCACATACACAGGGCGGAGGGTCTTCTGCGTACACACTCTTTGCTGGTGCTTTGTGAGTGCTTGTGTGCCGGCACGAAGGTCGCTGCCAGCCGGTGATGCAGCCACGCGGGCAAAATTCTGAGTCAATCGACTGGTGATCGCATCGAACGTATTGTCGCGTTATAAAGCCTCGCAGTGGGCATTTAGGGACTGGCCGCAATCCCGGAAAGGCTGGTTACTTCAACCCAGGGGCGCAAATGGCAATGGACTTTGACATGGTCGTGATTGGCGGTGGCGCCGCGGGACTGACCGCCGCTGGGATTTCCGCCTCGTTGGGTGCGAAAACCGCACTCATCGAAGCGGGCCGGCTCGGCGGCGATTGCACCTGGACAGGCTGCATCCCAAGCAAGGCGTTACTGAAGGCAGCGCGCACTGCCCACGAAATACGTACCGCCGGCCGTTTCGGGTTCAACACTTCGGAACTCCAGTTTGACTTTTCCACTGTGATGGACCGTGTTCGTGAAATTCAAAACGCCGTTTATGAGGAGGCTGATGCGCCTCCTGTCTATCAGAAAATGGGGATCACGGTCATTGAAGGAACGGCCGAGTTCAACGGTCCCACGCGGGTTGAAGTGCTGGGGCCGGGCGGCGGCAGACGCCAGTTCACTTCACGCATTTTTGTGATTGCCACGGGCGGACGTCCTGTCATCCCGCCCATTGAAGGACTTGCCGAAACGCCTTACCTGACCAGCGAAACGCTCTTCACCATTTCAAAACTGCCGTCGAAAATGATTGTGCTCGGTGCGGGTCCTATTGGCATCGAGATGGCGCAGGCGTTCCGTCGTCTGGGAAGCGAAATTGTTGTGTTGGACATGCAGGATCATATCTTGCCGCGCGACGATGCGGAACTGACTGATCTCCTGCGCGAGCATCTCGCCGGCGAAGGAATTCGGTTCCTGCTGCGGAGCACCGTGGAAAGAATCGAATACTACGGCAAGACAATTCGCGCGATATTTCGAACGGATCCTTCGCGGGTGGGGGACGTGGTGGAAGGAGATACCCTGCTGGTAGCAACGGGCCGCCGCCCGAATATCGACGGGTTAGCTCTGGCAGCCGCGGGCGTCCACGCTAGCCACGCGGGCATCGCCGTGGACAAGCATTGCCGCACCTCTGCGGAAAACATCTTTGCCTGCGGCGACGTGACAGGGATCTACCAGTTCACCCACATGTCAGAGCACATGGCCAAAGTTGCCGTCACCAACGCGCTGCTCCGCTTGCGGATGTCAGTCGACATCCAAAACGTTCCGTGGTGCACATACACAGACCCCGAGCTTGCTCAAGTGGGAGCGTCTGAAACCGATTTGAGGAACCGCAAGCAGCGCTACGGGGTGTACCGTTTCCCGTTCAGCAAAATCGACCGCGCCGTGACCGACCGCGAAACCACGGGAATGATCAAAGTTTTCGCCAGAAAGTTTAACGGAAGGATCTATGGCGCCAGCATTCTGGGAGCTCATGCCGGCGACATGATCGGCGAATTCGCTCTCGCCATGCGCAACAAGGTGACGCTGCGCAACATGGCGGATACAATCCATCCCTATCCGACTTACGCGCTCGGGAACCGCCGCGCCGCCGACCAGTGGTACGTCCGCAAGCAGTCGCGGATGTTTGTCCGCCTGCTCAAGTTGGTCTTTCGATATCACGGACAATTGCCCGACACCAGCGACCCCAACCGGATTGTGTGAACAGCGCGCGTAGAAGCTTTCAATGAAACGGCAGCCTGGATTCTTCAGTCCAATGAACAATGGCGCATTCTCAGAGTGGAATGGAACCGGCGGACTTCGTAGTGCATTGCAATATAAGAGCCACGAAACAGGACTCGCGCGCCCTCTGCTTCCCGGTTATTTCTGGCGAGGGTTGGGCAGATAGTTTTTGAAGGTGTGCAGGGGCTCGGTGTTCGCCACCTGCTTTATCTCCCCAGTAGCGAAATCAAAACTCCACGTTTCTTCGAAATTACCGCAGCGCTTTGTCGGAGGGACGTCCTGCAGAGTCTCATCCGCATCGAACGAGGTCGAAAACCTCGCTCGAACTAGGATGTCGACGTTCCTGTCAGAACCGAATCCTGCGTCCGTCACACGGGCCAAGCACTGCTTGTTTTCATGTGCCTGTACCATTGCTGCCAGTTCAGGTTCGTAGACCATTCCCGTTCCGGCATCAATGGCGAGCACCTGTTGAGTGTCCGGTGCGTCGGACCCCACCTGCCATTGCTCTGTCAGAACCAGGAGCATCCGGGAATTTCTGGCCCAGCCCAGAATCTCCATCCCATTCCTTTGGGCTGTGCGCTTGGGGGGCAGCATATAGACAAGCGTGTAAGGAGACCGGGCCTTGGATACCCAC
>JAJYJL010000217.1 GCA_021789565.1 Acidobacteriota bacterium | reverse complement strand
CATCATCCTCGGATCGTACGCCGCCAGCCCCCGGCCGTCGCCCGCTTCGTACACGGCGTAGATCGCCGACAGGTCTAAGGTCTCCACCACCTCCGCCACGAACCGCGCCAAGTGCCCCTCCGGCAGCCAGTCCTCCAGCGACGGCGGCATCAACAATCCCTGATTCAAATCGCAATTCCGAAATCGTTTGCTCATCCCACTATCCTACGGATCTTTGCTCTTCGGTCAACAACCATCTCTTCCATCTCCAGAAACAATCATGTGGCTTTCCCAATCTGAAGCCAAATCTATCTCCGACACACTCCTAGCCCGCTTTTCTCAGAGGGTTTCACAAAACTCTAACTGACTTGAATCCAACAAGTTACAGACTGCCAAACGGGTTAAATCCTAACCAGCGCAACCTATTGGAAAACAGCCACTTGCATCACCTTTGTTCGTGTCGAGGTGCCCGAAATGGCCTTTTTCGCGCTCCAGAAACGGGCTGGTTAGTAAGCTCGACTTTTGTGAAAACCTCTTCGCAGCACGGCTGAAGTCTTTTGCCAACCGGCAATTCGCTCTCTTAACTTTTTGGCCTGCGATCCGGTACCATGCTAGTTTCCAGCAGGGTTTCACAAAACCTGCAAGGAGACCGTGATGCACCAACCCAGCCTGCTTCATGCCGAGCACTTTACCCAGCGCGTGGCCTACCAGGCCTTGTTCCAGCATTTGCCGGTGCTGGCCGAACCGCGACACCTCGGCCGGCCGGGAGTCAGTCGCAATGCCCTGCTGCGCGCCTTCATTTATCGAGCGCTGCGGCGGATTCGTTCTCTTACCGATCTGCTGCAAGCGCTCCATGAGATCCCGGCGCTGGCCGAAGCAATCGGCTTTGACCCGCTCCGCCCGCTGCCTCCGCTTGAGCGCTTCTCGGCCTTTCTCCGTACCACCGACAACGGCTTGCTGCAGGCGGTTCGAGTTGAGTTGCTGAAAAATCTGCTCGCCGAAAAAGTCATCACAGGACGCAGCTTGGCACTCGACAGTTGCCCGATTGCCTCGCCCGTTCGCGAGAACAATCTGAAGACCGCAGTCCGTGATCGCTTCAACAAAGAACGATTCCCCAAAGCCGACCCCACGGCGCGCCTCGGCGTGTTGACCAGCTACGTCAGTCCACCCTCGCGGAAGTACGGTCTTTTTCTGGGGCTACCGCAATCACGTCGTCGTCGATACCGAAACCGAGCTGCCTCTCTGGGAGCGAACCGAGCCAGCCCATCGGAAAGACGGCCCGCTGGCGATCCCCCTGCTGGAATCTTTGCTGGCCGTCCTCCCGTTGCCGGTCGAGGCGGTCTGCGCTGATTCCAGTTATGACAGCGAGGCCTTTCTCCGATTTATCATCGATCATCTGCACGCTCAGCCCATCGTGGCCGCTCATCCCCGACACCGCTCCAATCCCGAGTTCGAAGTCAAGGGCCCGGTCGTGATCTGTCCCGCCAAACTGGAGATGTTTCGTCGCGGCAAAATGACCCCCAGGCGCACCGGCATCACCTATCAGCAATACTCCTGCCCGATCCATTACGACCGCACCATGCAACAGCGCTTTCTGGTTTGTCCCGTTGCCCATCCCAAATTCTTCCGGCAGAAAGGCTGCAACTACCTGCTCCGCCAGAGTCCCAGTGTTCGTTCCCAGATCCCCTATGGTTCGGACGGCTTTCGCCCAATGTACCGCGAGCGAACGGCGGTGGAGCGTGTCTTCTCCCGGCTGCTCGCCATCGCCATGCAGGATCTGCCGACGCGCGGTCTCAGCAGTGTTCGCAATCTCTGCACCGTTGCCCACATCACCGTCCTGCTCGTGGCCTGGACGGCGCACCGCTCTGGACACTCCGACCACCTGACCTTCGTCCACAGTTTCGTGCCGAGCTTCCTCGATGGCACCGCTTAAAAAACAGCTTTTTGTGAAATCCTATTACTCATGACGCAGTCGGGTTCCGTGAAAGGGCACGACTTCAGTCGTGCTGTTCGTGCCGGTGGGAGCGCCTGAAAAGCTCCTATCGGGGCTTCAGAGTCTGTGAGGAATCGGGAAATCGATCCAGCGCTAGCAGGAAGGGAGGAGTGTCTGAGGCATCGACTGCACCGGGCGGCAGATTCGGTCTCATGGGGATTTATTTGCCAGAGTGAGCAATATTATACAGACATGACGCCGGGGGAACGTTTAAATGGTTACCCGTTACCGCAAAATAGGAGGAGCTTTTGCGTCTGGCGGCAACTACGCGGAATACCAAAATGGAAATTCCGGTTTTGGGGTCCTTAATAGTTGGGAGGGTACATCCTTTCGATTGGAGGTACCTATGAAGTTGGGAGTGGTCAGTCCAGTAGTTCTATTTCGCAAATCTCTCTGTGCTTATCTTACCGCCCTGGGAACCCACATTAATGTTCTGGAATTTGATAGCGTTTCGGACCTGGTTGATCGGAGCAATGAGTCCCGTTTGCCCGTCCTCATTCTTCATACCGCTGACCCTGATGCTGGCCTTGAATCACTGAACCATTTGCGCCAATTACTGCCGGAAATGCGAATCCTGTTTTTAACCGAGGGCACTGATGAGGAGTTTGGGGCACAAGCCCTGGAGTCAGGAGCCGCGGGATGTTTGTCGATGACTGAGACTCCACAGGTTTTGGTCAAAGCGGTTGGGCAAGTAGCGAAAGGCGAACGCTGGTTTCCTCCCCGGGTGACGAACGCCGTCCTTGACAGGCTGATCGCCGGCCGGAGAACGACACCCATAATGGCCCGCAACCTCACTCCCAGGGAATGGGAAGTTCTGACCCTGATCGCCCAGGGAAATTCCGATAAAGAAGTGGCCCGCAGCCTTTGCATCAGTACGGAGACGGCAAAGTCACATGTGAAATCGATCTATAAGAAACTTCAGGTCAGCACGCGGCGGGCAGCCGCTGTCTTCTATTTTAAACACGTCCGTGGCAAGACTGTTCCATCGAGTAAATCATACAAAGGGACAGTTGCTTGCGACCTGGTTTAACCTTCAAATCATTTGTGCCATCATTTTTCTCGACTGTATGTTTGAAATTTCATTGCGGCCTCCTCTCCGCATTATACAGACCTGCCCAATGCCCGGTTTTCACACGGACTCGTCAGCTCCTGAGCGGGACGCTCGGGGCGCCGGAACTTTCAGCGGCTGAAGCCGCCTGCGTCGAACCGCCTCTGCGGCACGACTGAAGTCGTGCCCCTTCTCCTCTTTCACGGCAACATCCTGCCAGAGTTGCAGGCCAATTCTGCCTTACCGGCTCCGCGAACGGCTCCCGCTACCGGAGCGCCATCCTGCGAATACAAAGTGTGATGCTGGTCACAGCGTGGACGGCGTGGTGCGCCTAGGCTTACTCATAGCAGGAGATGCGGGATGAAAAACAAAGTCTTCCATGGGCAAAAGACGGCAGGCCGCCCGAAAAGTGAAGACGCCGACAAGAAGGGACTCGACCGGCGAGCGGCGCTCAGGCGCCTGCTGGGTTTGGCGACGGCCGCAACCGCCTGCGGGGGGCTGCCCCGGCGGGCGGCGGCAGCCGGGCCGGCTTTGCAGCACGAGATCGGCCATTGGGCCGGGGCCACGGTTTCAGGGTTCTTTACGGATCAGCAGAAGATCACGGTCTCCGCGCTGGCCCAGACGATTATCCCCGACGATGCTGTTGCGCCCGGCGCGTACGCCGCCCAGGTGAAGGACTATCTCGACTTTGTCATGGCCCATGCGGAGCCCGCCGAGCAGCGGGCCTGGACGGAGGGCCTGAAAGCGCTGGACCAGACCAGCAGCGAACGGTTCGGGAAAACGTTTGCCGCTATTTCATCGCCGCAACGAACGGAACTGCTGACCAGCCTGGCCGCGCATGAAGCGGACCCGAAGACCCCGGCCGAGAAGTTCTTTGTCCAGTCGAAACAATCCGTGGCGACGGGTTACTACACCTCGAAGATCGGCTTGATGGACGACCTGAAGTACCAGGGTAACCGGCCGAACGACGGGATGATGCCTACCTGCGAAGAACTGAGGGGAAAAACAGCGGCCCTCCGGCCGGACGACGCATCCGCGCCCGCGATGAAATGCGAAACGGCGCCCGAAGAGGGCCTGCGGAACGAGGGTGCATCCGCTAACTACCGGATTGTTCCCGCCGCGTTTGTTTCCCGCGGCCAGACCACCGGAAAGCAGGACCTGGCCGCCGTCACGAAAGAAACCTATGACGTCTGCATTGTGGGCTCCGGAGCGTCTGGCGGCATCGCGGCGAAGGAATTGACGGAAAAAGGGCTCCGCGTGGTGGTGCTGGAAGCCGGCAACTGGGTTTCGCCGGCTCGTTTTAAGACCCACATTCCTCCCTGGGAACTGCCTTTCCGCGGGCGCTGGAAGTCGCACGGCGAGAACGATTACAGCGGATTCCTCTATGTGAAAAATCCGGTGGTCTGCCCCGAAGAGCCGATCGATTACGCTCTGCTGCCGGCCGTGGGCGGCAAGACGGTGACGTGGGCGCGAATCTCGTGGCGCTTTGGCGAGAAGGACTTTAAGAACCGCGGGATCGGTGACGATTGGCCGTTCGGATATGAGGAATTGGCTCCCTATTACGACCGCGCGGAAAGATTTATGGGCGTGGCCGGGGCGAAGAATGGGCTGGCGGCTGTGCCGGACGGACAGTTCATCAAACCGCTCGAACTGCGCTGCGGCGAGAAGATGATCGGGGAAGCGTGCCGGGCGAAGATGGGCCCTGACTATCGGGTGATCGCGCTGCGTAAGGCCATCAACACGGTGCCTTATGGTGGCCGCAGTGTGTGCCACTATTGCGGCTACTGCATGCGAGGTTGCGACATCAACGCTGCGTATTCTTCGGCCAACGCGGCCATTCCTGCCGCCGAAACGACAGGCCGCCTGACGCTGGTGCGCGACGCCGTCGTGCGCAAGCTGGAAGTGGACGACGCCGGCAAGCGGTGCAGCGGCGTGGTCTTTATTGACCGCCACAGCAAGAAGGAATATCGCGTGCGCGCCCGTGCCTATGCGCTGGCCTGCGGCGGCGTGGAAGACGTGCGCATCCTGCTGATGTCGAAATCCAAAGATTACCCGCAGGGCCTGGCAAACAGCAGCGGCTGGGTGGGCAGGAACCTGGTGAGCGAACATTACGACGGCGCGGTGGGATACATTGAACGCCTGCTGGGCGCCAAAGTGATGAACGAGGACGGAGCCGGCGAGCACGGTGAGATTCCCAACTTTTATTATGAGCACGCCAGCAAGAACTTTGCGCGCGGCTACATGATTGACCTGCAAAGCGGGCCGGTGCAGATTCCGGACTTTGCGGCGGACGTGCCGGGGTTCGGCGAGAAGTACCGCGAAGAGGTGCGGCGCATCTATCCCGCCATGGTCTACCTGGGCGCACATGGCGAAATGCTGGCCAACGAGAAGAGCTACGTCGATCTCGATCCCGAAGCCCGCGACCGGTTCGGACTGCCCAAGGCGCGCCTGCACCTGGAGTGGGGCGAGAATGAGCTGGCCATGGTGCGGGACGAAAGGGAGAAATGCAAGGCCATCATCGAGGCGGCGGGCGGCAAGGTGCTGGCCATGCGAAGCGATGACATGAAGCCGCACTTCGACGGCGAAAACCTGGTGGGTACCGTGCGCATGGGCCGCGATCCCAAACGTTCGGTGCTGGATGCGACCAACCGCAGCCACGACGTGAAAAACCTCTGGGTGCTGGACGGTGCCAGCTTCACTTCCTACTGCGAGAAGAACCCCACGCTCACCGTTGTTGCCGTCGCCATCCGCGCCAGCGACCACCTCGCCGAAGCCTTGAGAACGATGGAGGCGTAGGGGTGGTCCCGACACCCCTGGCCGCGGCATCCGGCGCGATGCAGAACAGTGCGCCACTCTTCCTCAATTTGTGAACCCCTCAGACAGGCCGGGACATCTAAAAGAGCATCCCATTCAGGAGGTTGGTTGCCATGATTGCGATTGTGGGCGCGAGCGGGAACACCGGAAGTGTGGCGGCCGGGAAGCTGTTGGACGCCGGCGAAAAAATCCGAGTGATTGGGCGTGATGCCGGCCGCCTGGAACCCTTGACGAAACGCGGCGCTGAAGCCTTTGTCGCCGATGTCACGGACGCCGCCGCGCTGGCGAAAGCTTTTGAGGGAGCCGAGGCTGTTTATGCCATGGTGCCGCCTAACATTTCGGCTCCGGACGTGCCGGCCTATCAGGCGCAGGTTTCAGACGCTTTGACGGCTGCCATCAAAGAAGCCGGAGTTCCGAAGGCGGTGGTGCTCAGCAGCATTGGCGCGGACAAACCCGGCAAGACAGGGCCGGTGACCGGGCTCCATCATCTGGAAGAGAAGCTGAACGGAGTGGCGGGACTGGCCGCCGTATATCTGCGCGCGGGCTATTTTATGGAGAACCTTCTGCCCCAGATCGGGGCGGTCCGGCATTTCGGCGTGGTCGCCGGAGTGCTGCGGGCCGATCTGCCCCTGCCCATGATCGCCACGCGCGACATTGGCGCCGCCGCCGCGGAGCTGTTGCTGACCCCCGCCTTTACCGGCAAGCAGGCGCGGGAACTGCTGGGACAGCGCGACGTGAGTTACGCTGAAATTGCGTCCCTGATCGGCGCCGCAGTCGGGAAACCCGGCCTTAGTTATAAGAAGGTTCCGGCGATGCTGCTTCGCCCGGCGCTGAAGCAGGCGGGGATGTCCGGAAGCATGGCGGACGGGCTCCTGGAAATGTCGGAGGCATTGAACAGCGGTTACATGGTGGCGCTCGAACCGCGCTCCGAGAGCAATACCACGCCCACTTCCATCGAAACTTTCATCGCCGAGGAATTCGTGCCGCGCTTCCAGGCGAGGTGACACCGGGCCGCGCTTGCCCCCGGAGTGGTGCGTACCGTTGCGGCGCCCGGCTCAAAGACCCTTTCGTACAAATCCACAAGAAACAAAGCACTGTTTGCGGTTGTCCGTCTGCGATATACTCCAGTGCAGCGCAACTTTCTATCGGCAAAGGTCAGGTTCCTTTGGTGCGGATGTCATTGGTTCCAGCTTTTCATACCGTGAAGTGTTGTAAAGTGGGCCCGACGGCTTCTTAGTAAATCTTGAGAGCATTCTCAGTTGCAAGGAGGCGGTATGAGGCGACGAACATTTTTCGGAAGCGCATTTGCCGGACTGGCGGCCACGGCTGCCGGCGCGCGGCCTCCCAAGGCGAAGGCGGGCGGCATTCCGCAGCGCACCTTCGGCAAAACGGGCGTGAAGGTGACGGTGATCGGGCAGGCCGGCGGGCGCTTTCCGCTGATTTCGCTTGACGAGGCCAGGGCCATCACGCTGCGCGCCTACGACCTGGGCATCAATTATTTTGACACTTCCATCGACTACTGGGACGGCCGCTCGGAAGAAGTTTATGGAGCGGTGCTGCCCCCCTTCCGCAAGCACATCTTCCTCACCACCAAGGCCAACCGTCGCGACCGCGCCGGCGCCGAGGAAGAGTTAAACACTTCACTCAAGCATCTGCGCACCGATTACGTCGATCTCTGGCAGATGCACGCCCTGAATGAAAAGGAAGAGGTGGAACAGATTTTCGGTCCCGGCGGCGCCATCGAGGCTTTTGAAGCAGCGAAGAAAGCCGGCAAGTGCCGCTTTATCGGCTTTACGGGCCATCACGATCCGCACGTGCACCTGGCCATGCTCGCGGCGTACAAAAAGTTCGATTCCATTCTGATGCCGCTCAACATTGCGGACGCGCACTACCTGAGTTTCCAGAACCTCACGCTGCCCGTCGCCGCCGAGCGCGGCATGGGCATCCAGGGCATGAAGAACTTTGCCAACTCCAAGCTCATGCAGGACTTCAGCGCGCGCGAATGCCTCAGCTATGTGCTGAGCCTGCCGGTCAGTTGCACGGCCATTGGCTGCACCACCATTGGCCAGCTCGAGGATGACGTCCGCATCGCCCAGCAGTTCAAACCGCTCGCGGCCGATGAAATGGAGGACCTGCGCAAGCGCGCCCAGCACATCGCCGGTCCTCAACTCGAAGACTGGAAGCGCGACACGCAAAACCGCGCCGGCCGTTCATCGCGGGGCGCAATGCACGGGTAGTGTTGACGCGGCGGGCCGGAAGAAATCAGGGCCTGGACTACGGTAGCGCAGCTACCGCCCTGGAATTGAACGAGTCTCGCAAACCACGTCTCCCCTGGCAGGTTGATGTCCAGGGCGTCTTCAGCCCTTTGGCTGGAACAGCCTGCACCAGCCGCTCGGGCTGATTTTCCCCTCGACCGCTGTGCAAGCGTCGGGCGGCTGAAAGAGCTTGCACTTGTCACATTGCTGGTCGCCTTTCGGCGTGGCCTGATACGAGACCTGCTTCTGTGGCATCTTGTCCGAAGCTGCCGCGGGCTTCGGACCCAGAGTGAGGAAGGCTATTCCACTTAGGGCAGTGGCCGCTGAGGACTTGCAGAAACTGCGACGTGAAATCTCCTGATGCTTTGTTGCCATAGAGTTCCTCCCGCTTCATTAAGAAGCTATGGAAATTTCCGGGCAGCGAGACCCGGAAGGTCTGGCACGCATCTCGCCTCCGACGGCGCAGGAACGGGGCGTGCTCGAACTGCCTGCCGTGCGCCAGCGGTTTTCGGCCGCCACGCCGCCGGGGCTTCCACTTGCTCCAACCCCTGCGAGCATCGGACGCGCCTCCTCCATGGGATAATTCTTTGGATGCCTGCCGACGGTCGGTTGGTTCACGAATTGCAGGTTGCGCGTTAACCCCCTGCCATAGCCGCCCTAATCGATAAGGCCCAGGGACTGATCACCCAATGCCCCTGGTCGGTTGGAGACCACCCGGTTTATAATCTCAGACGGTGAAATCCCCAAAGTTTAATTCTCCCTGAGAGAGGAGTTGCCTATGATTGTCATCCGCAACGTGTTCCGGTTGAAATTTGGAAAGTCCAAAGAGGCCGTGGCCCTGATTAAGGAAGGCGTCGCAATCCAGAAGCGCGCCGGCGTGGACGTGGACCAGCGCATTCTGACCGACCTGGTGGGACCGTTTTACACTCTGGTCCTGGAGTTGAAGGTTCCCAGCCTGAGCGCCCACGAGGCCGCCATGCCGAAAGTGATGGGCAACAAGGAATGGCAGGCCAATTATCAAAAGTTTGCCGCGCTGGTCGAGTCCGGCTATCGCGAGATTTTCACCATTGCCGAATAGGCTGGCCGGGGGCCAATGGTTCCAGAGGCCGCTATTTCCTCTGGAGGAGAATGGCCCAATCGCCGCTGTCCGCCGCGGTTGGCGAAGTCCATGAAGGTCCCGCGGCGTCGGGCAGCGGAGTTTTCTCTCCGGTGCGTGGATTGAACCACTC
>JAJYJL010000216.1 GCA_021789565.1 Acidobacteriota bacterium | reverse complement strand
CCGATCTTCACCCGTAGCCGCATCAACAACGTCCTCGAGGGCGGTTTTTCCTCATGTTTCCCAGGGCCCCACAATCCCACCGCTATGTATCTTCCTCAGTGCTAAGCTTAGCAGGAGATGCGCGAAGGCCTGAGCCAACATGAAGTCCTGGAAGTCTTCCGCAGGCAGCCGGAAAGGACTTTCCGAATCCGCGAACTGGTGCGCGAACTTGGCCTGCGGTCCAGCCAGGCGCATGAACTGAAGCACGTTCTGAACGACCTTTCGAAGCGCCACAAGATCCGCGAGTCGAAAAAGAGCCATTTCACGTTGTCGCCACAACGGCGCCAAGGCAAGGGAACTGACCAACGAACGTGGCGGAAGGGCAGGAAAGTGGAAACACGAACAGCCACCGGGCCCAAACAGGACCGTGAAGAACGCACTCCTATAGCAATACCCAAAGCGGTTGCCAGCAACATTGTAACCGGCCGTCTGGTAGGCCATCGCGACGGCTATGGATTTGTGGTGCCTGACAAGCCGCTCGAAGGGACCGATCAGGACATTTTTATTCCACCGGGAGCCACGGGACCGGCGCTGCACGGAGACCGCGTGGAAGTTCAGGTGGTCCTGTCGCGGCCCGATTGGCGCACCCGTTTTCCCCGCAGCGCGAAACCCAGCACTCGCGTGGAAGGGCGCATTCTGCGGGTGGCCGAACGCACGCAGAAGACCGTGGTCGGCGTTTTCCGCATCGGCCCTCGCTTTAACTGTGTTGTTCCCTTCGAACGCCGCATCCCGCACGAGATCATCATTCCGCCTGGCCAGGAACGGCCGCCTGCGGAGCGGACGCGCCATCGCCAGTACGGTGGGGAATCGGAAGGCAAGCGTGGGCGGCGGGCAAAACAAAAAGCAACAAGCCAGGACCTGGACGGCATGATTGTGGATGTGGAACTCACCGAATTTCCGAGGCCCGGCGTGCAGCCTCGGGGCCGGGTGATTGAAATCCTTGGCAGGCGCGATGAATTCGGGGTAGACGTGGAAATCATGATCCGCAAACACCACCTCCCGCACCGCTTCCCGGAAGAAGTGCTGGCGGAAGCCGAAGACGCGCCTCAATTTATTTCGGAAAGCGAACGCCAGTACCGCCGGGATTTCCGTTCCCTTCCCGTTGTGACCATCGACGGTGAAACCGCAAAAGATTTCGACGACGCCGTCTGCGTCGAGCGGCTGGACAACGGACATTTTCTGCTGCAGGTTCACATTGCGGACGTCGCGCATTATGTCCGGCCGGCAACGGCCCTCGACCGGGAGGCCCGCCTGCGTGGCAACTCGGTCTATTTCCCGGACCGTGCCGTGCCCATGCTGCCGCTGGAGCTTTCAAACGGGATCTGCAGCCTGAACCCTTATGTCGATCGCCTGGTGATGTCGGCGCTGATGGAAATCGACCGCCAAGGCGACACGGTTCGATACGAAATCACTCCGGGAATCATTCACAGCGCGGAGCGCATGACTTACACCGCGGTACGAGACATTCTGGCCGGCGAGCCCGGCGCCTGCGACACCTACCGGGCGCTGGTCCCGAATTTCAAGCTGATGGAGGAACTGGCCCAGATCCTCATCCGGCACCGCCACGAGCGCGGGTCCATTGATTTCGACCTTCCCGAGCCGGAAATCAAGTTTGATGAAGCGGGACACATGGTCGGCGTCACGCGGTCTGAGCGTAACATCGCCCACCGCATCATCGAGGAGTTCATGCTGGCGGCCAACGAGACCGTGGCTGGCCATCTTGAGCACATCGGCGTGCCGTCGCTCTATCGCATCCACGAAAAGCCCAATCCTCAGAAAGTCCTGGAATTTGAAGAAATCGCCGCGACTTTCGGATATTCGCTGGGCATCAAATTGCCGGCGCGGCAAAGCCTGCGCGTCCACGGAAGGGTGGAGCGTGACCAGCGCCCGAGACTCCACGAGCAACTGGAAAAGATCGACCTGGAAATCACTCCACGGCATTATCAGCGTTTAACCGCGCGCATCGAGGGCAAACCCGAGGAACGCATCCTTTCCTACCTCATGCTGCGCTCGCTGAAACAGGCCCGCTATTCGGAGGAAAACCTGGGCCACTTTGCCCTGGCCACCGGAACCTACACTCACTTCACATCGCCCATCAGGCGCTATCCGGACCTGATTGTGCACCGCATTCTGAAATATGTTCTTCAGCAGGAGAAGCAAGGCCACCCCGGCGGAAACGTTGCCGCTCAGGGCCGCGCGCCGAAATCTGCCGCCGGCAGGCAGACCACTCCCTTGACGTCGAAAGCCGATGACCACCCTGCGCCACCCAGCCCCGATGAGCTGCGGGCCATGGCGATCGAAACCTCTGAAGCCGAGCGCCGCGCGCAGGATGCCGAGCGCGAACTGATCAACCTGAAGAAAGTGGCATTCATGGCGCAGCACCTGGGCGACGAGTTTGACGCTCTGCTCATTTCGCTAACCAAACACGGCTTTTTTGTGGAGCTCATTGATCTGTTTGTAGAGGGCTTTGTCTCGCTCGAAAGCCTGGAAGACGATCGCTACGTCTATCGCGAGAGCTTGCGGGCTGCCGTGGGCCGCCGGGGCAACAAAGCTTACCGGCTGGGCGACAGAGTTCGCGTGCGCTTGGACCGTGTGGACCCCACCGAGAACCGAATGGATTTCTCCGTGGTCGGCTGATTTGCGAGACTGGCATCCGCCACCCTCAGGGGTCTCCCGTCCTGCGCCGGCAGGCGGTGCGTGCCGTAGAGAGCCTCCCCGTTTGACATCAGACGGCGCCCGGCGTAGCATTCTCGCATGGTTTCAACCCGAGACGAGCAAGGCGAAATTGAATTGGATTGCCCGTGCTGCGGAGCGCGTCTGAAAATTGACGCTTCCCTGGGCAAAGTCATCTGGCACGGGAAGCCCCCCAAAAAGACAGACGCCCCTGACATTGACCAGTCCGCCCGCTTGCTTGAGCAAGAAAAAGCCCGGCGTGAGGCCATGTTTCGCCAGAGCGCTGAGGACGAGAAATCCAAAGCCCATCTGCTTGAGAAGAAATTCCAGGAAGCCCTCAAGCGGTCCAAGAATGAGCCGATCGAACGGCCTTCCCGCGATTTTGATCTTGATTAGTTAGAGGAGAAGACCCATTGGAGTTCTTTCACACCGGGCGGGCCGATGGTCTCGCAAACCCGGTTCCTCTCCATGTGCGTTGAACCCTGCCGAAAAGCTGTGTTAGGATGCGACGTTGTTCCAATGCCTGAATAAAGTGTGAGGTAATCCCTGAAACCTTGAGGAGTCTCTCGTGAAAATCTACGACGGTGAGAAAATCCGCAATGTTGCGCTGCTGGGCCATGCCGACACCGGGAAGACGCAGCTTGCTTCCGCAATGCTATACACAGCGGGAATCACCACGCGGCTGGGCAAAGTGGACGATGGCACTTCGGTGACCGATTTCGAAGAGGAAGAAATTGAACACGGATTCTCCATCAGCGCCGCTCTCGCCAACGCTGAATGGAACGATACCAAAATCAATTTGATCGACACGCCCGGCTTCAATATTTTTCTGTATGAAGCCGAGGCCGCCTTAAAAGCTGTGGATGCGGCGTTGATTGTAATCCATGCGGTGAGCGGCGTGGAGGTCCAGACGGAAAAGACCTGGGGCTTCTGCCAGAAGTATAACCTCCCCCGCGCCCTAGTGGTGAACCAGATGGACCGGGAGCGTGCAAGCTTCAAGCGTACCCTGGATGCGCTCACTAACGCCTTTGGGCGGTCCGTGATTCCTGTTCAACTCCCCATCGGCGAAGAAAAGGATTTTCGCGGCGTGATCGACCTAGTCAGGATGCGAGCCGCCCTCTATGAGAGTAACGGCTCCGGCAAGGCCAAAGACAGCGAGATTCCCGCAGAAATGCAGGAGGCTGCCACGGCGGCCCACGAAGCCCTGGTTGAAATGGTCGCCGAGGGGAACGACGAGCTGTTGGAAGAGTTCTTCGACAAAGGCACAATTCCGATTGAAGACCTGGTTCCGGGTCTTCGGCAGGCTGTGGCGGAAAACCGGCTGACGCCCGTAGTCATCACCTCGGCACTCCATAATTTAGGGACCCAGAGTTTGCTGGAGTTTATCGCCGACTATATGCCGGCGCCTACGGCAAAAGGGACGGTCGAAGGTCTCGACGCGGGAGGAGGCCAGCCGGTTTCGCGAAAGATCGCAAACGATGAACCGGCCTCCGTCTTCGTTTTTAAGACTTTTGCCGACCCCTTTGCCGGGCGGCTGAGCCTGTTCAAGGTGATGTCGGGAGTGGTGAAAAGCGAGGCGACGCTCCAGAACTTCAATCGCGAAGTCGCGGAACGGCTGGCCCACATTGCCGTGCCCCAGGGCAAGGCTCAGAACCCCGTCGCCGAACTTCGCGCGGGAGACATCGGCGTGGTGGCCAAACTCAAAGAAACTTTGACCGGCGATACGCTGGGCGACAAGAACGCGCCGATCATCTACCCGCCGGTGAAACTGGCGGAGCCGGCCATCTCATTCGCTATTGAGCCCAAATCCCGGGGCGATGAAGACAAGCTCTCCACGGCCATTCATCGAATGCTGGAGGAAGACTTGCTCCTGCGTTTTTCGCGCGACGAGCAGACCAAGGAATTTCTGCTTTCCGGCTCCGGACAGCAGCACGTGGAAGTCGCCGTCTCAAAGCTCAAAAGGCGGTACAACGTTGAGGTTACGCTGAAGGCGCCCAAGATCCCTTACCGCGAAACAATCCGCGGCAAGGCCGACGCCCAGGGCAAATACAAGAAGCAGACCGGCGGACACGGGCAGTACGGCGACTGCAAGATCAAGATGGAACCGCTGGCGCGCGGAGAAGGGTTCGACTTCGTCAATGAAATCTTCGGCGGCGCGATTCCCAGGAATTATATTCCTGCGGTCGAAAAGGGAATCCTGGAGTCGGCGGCGCGAGGTTTTCTGGCCGGTTGCCCGGTGGTGGACTTCCGCGTCATTCTCTATGACGGGTCCTACCACGACGTGGATTCTTCCGAGCTTGCCTTTAAGATCGCCGGATCCATGGCCTTCAAGAAGTGCATGGAGCAGGCGAAACCCTGCCTGCTGGAGCCGATCATGGACGTGGAGATTACGGTTCCTGAAAACTATTCCGGCGACATCATGGGCAACCTGACTAGCCGCCGTGGACGCATTCAGGGAATGGAACCCAAAGGGCAGTCTACCATCATCAAGGCCCAGGTCCCTCTCGCAGAAATGCTGACCTACGCCTCAGACCTGACTTCCATGACCCAGGGACGCGGCACCTATTCCATGGATTTCTCCCACTACGACGTCGTGCCGCAGCAGATTTCCGACAAGATTGTCGCTGCGGCCCGGGCCGCGGGCCACGGCAAGGAAGAAGAAGAGTAAAACAGAGCTTTACCTATCGTGAAGGGGAACGAATTTTCAGTCTTCCAGTTCGACGCTGTTGCAGTAACGATTCGGCGGTAACCGGGAAAGCCAGGAGGCGCAGAGATTATGAAGAAAGCCATCGGTTTGCTGTTTCTTTCCGTGTGGCCGTTCATTCTGCACGCTGTCCCCCCAAAAAAGGTTCCCATCCTGCTGGACACGGATATCGGCACCGACATTGACGATGCGTTTGCGCTGGCCCTGATCGCGCGAAGTCCTGAACTGGAGCTGCTGGGCGTCACAACGGTCAGCGGAGATACTCATGCGCGGGCGCGGCTGGCCGCCAAGCTGCTGTGGGAGGCTGGACTGCGCCGCGTGCCCGTTGTGGCGGGCGAGCCCGGGAGACCTCTGCCGATTGAGCAGACGCGCTGGGCCGAGAATTTCAGGAGCCCGCAATTGCGGCCCGGAAGCGCCGTCAACTTTCTGGATGCCACGCTCCGCCGCCTGCCGGGAATGATTACCATCGTGGCCATCGGGCCACTCACCAACATCGCTGCGTTGTTGCAGAAAGACCCGCCTATTGCCAAAAAAATAAGCCGGATTGTGATGATGGGTGGTTCAATTCACCACGGGTACGGCGACGACCCAACCCCAGTTGCGGAATACAACATCGCGGCCGATCCCGCGGCGGCGCAGAAGGTGTTCAGCTCAGGTGTTCACATCGTGATGGTTCCGCTGGATGTGACAGCCATGCTGCATCTCCACGCGACTGATCGTAACCGCGTTTTTACCCATCTCACCCCTGTTACGGATGCGCTGGCAATTCTTTACAACCTGTGGAACCAGCGAACTCCCACGCTGTTCGATCCCATGGCCGTGGCCATGGTCATCGACCCAAGCCTCTGCCAGACCAAGCCTTTGAATGTCGAAGTCGACGCGAACGGGTTCACGCACGTTGTCGACAATAAGCCTCCAAATGCCACGGTCGCCTTGCAGACTGATCCGAAAAATTTCTTCGACTTTTATCTGGGGCGCGTCGCGCCGGAGACCAAACAATAAATATTCGACAGGTCGAAGACTCCGCGAGCCTGTGCCTGCCCTCCCACCTTCGCTCAGCGATAAGGTTCAAGCTTCGCAATGATCCGGTCTTTGATCCAATGCGGGTCCCACCACTCAAGTGGGTCCACAAAGACCCCGTCCAGCAGAACGGAAAAATGGAGGTGGTCGCCACCGGCGAGGCCGGTTTCGCCACTGATTCCGATCGTCTGTCCGCGTGTCACGTGGTCCCCAGCTTTCACGGCAAACGAACTCAGGTGCCCGTAAAGGGTCTGCAGACCGCAGCCGTGGTCGATGAGAACGGCGTTGCCGTAGATGCCGAAATATTGGGCAAAGACCACAACACCGTCATTGGCGGCGGGAACCGGCGAATGCGCGGTTGAGGCCAGGTCGTAGCCGAGGTGCGTCTCGTGGTCCACAACCTGGCTTTTGTAGAGATACGTCCTGTCGTCGGCAAAGCGGGCTTCCACCTTGGAATGAGGGAAGCGCAGGAAGGCCTGAGTCCACAGGAAATGGGGCGCTGTTTTCTGCGCGTAGGCAACCAGCAACTGTGATTGAATCATGCGAAGATGCTGGTTGATCATTACATAATTTTTCAGAAGACTGCCCTGATCTTTCAGGTCGGGGTCATGGCTCATAATAGCGGGCACAACGCGTTGCATGAAGCTGTCGGACAGGTTGATCTTGCCGTCGCGGAACTTCTGCGGAAAAACCTTGTAGTTGAAGCCGGCTGTTGCTTCATTACCCACTTCATCTCGCGCGATCACCTGAGCAGGCGTTTTGGGAGCGACGTTGTAAGGATAGGCAAACAGGCACATCCGCGTATCGGGAAGAGACTTTTTGATTGGCCAGCTCCGGAAAAAATACGGCCCCACTTGGATTCCAGATTCGGTTGCTCCCGGAGAGACTTTGAACAGCACAAGGTCGCAGCCTCCCTGGTTCACGTAGACCTGCGGAGTAAGCACTGCAATCTGTGGCGGGTGAAATCGCACCGGCAAGTCAAGCTTGAGTTCGCTCCTGCCGCCACGGAAGAACCGTCCCCAGGAGTTGTTGGTGGCCACAATGTCCAACACTGCCTGGCCTTCTTTCAGGTCCGGAATACTCTGTTGGCCAATTCGCGCTTTGAAATTGCCGCTCGAGGCTGGCCGCTTTGCCCAGATCTTCCACCAGGGAGGGGCCGGGGCGTTGTGAATTTCACTCACCAGAGGGACTGAAAAGTTCCGGCTCCCCTGCTGCAGAACCACGCTGACGTTTTTCAGTGCATACTCTTTGTCCTGGACGGTAAATTCCATCACTGTCTGCTTCCCGATCCCTTTAACCGAGCCGGCGAGTCTGATGGCGGGAGATTCAGTGTTGAAAGCTTTCCAACCGAGAATCACGACCCCGCCTATGAAAACGAGAAGAAGGAAAATCCAGCCGTAGCCTGAGCTTTCGCGCGGTTTATGATATGACTTCCTCAATTTCTTTCCTCCCGATGCCGCCGTATCCTGCCACTGTAGAAACTATATCATCCTCCCAAAAGGAGACATAACCCTGGAAGTCGTCCGCTTCCCCAGGAAATATCACTCCCACCAGTGAGACGCGCCTTGTTGTGCTGTCTTGTTTTGGAAATGTTCACATCGGCGCGCTGGAAAGCGCGGGAGCTTCGCAGGTGGTTGCTGCGGAAATGGGCGCTGCGAAGGAAGTGCTGGACCAGATACTGCACTTGCATGTGATGCCGGAAGAACAAATGTGAGCAGCTATTTGAGGTTAGGATACGACAGGTGAATTGGCCGAAGTGCGGCCGCCTTGCTGCCTATTCGGGGAGCCCAGGTTGATCCCCCGTTCGCGTCCATCAGCCCTGGCTAACGCTCCACGTATTTTCGGTGTTGTTCAGCCAGATAGTTGTCCGTCATTCCCGCGATGTAATCGCAAACCACGCGATACGTGGGTTCTTCTCTCGTCTTGGCAATATAAAAGGGAGGCAGACTGCGGGGATGCTTCATATAAAATTCGAACATCTGCGCCACGCATCGCACGATCCTTTTTCGCTCGGCGCGGATTTCCCGATGGGTATAAAGATTGTCCCGAAGAAAAGCCTTCAGCGCCTGGCCCTCTCGTGATATCCGCGAACCGGGCCCCACCACGCGCCCCGGCGCCGTCCGAACTTGACTGACAGTCTTCAGCTTCATTCGCTTTAAGCGCTCCCGCGTCGCTTCAATCAGGTCGGTCACCAGTGAATCCATAAGCCGCTTGAGGGCCTCATTGAATTTCAGTTTTTCCATGGCTTGCGGATGCATCCGCTCAATCGGGCGAAGCAGGCGGTCGAATAGCGGAACGCCCTCTCGAATCTGTGCCAGCGTCAGCAGCTTCGCCTCATAACCATCGTCCAGGTCAGCACAGTTGTAAGCGACCTCGTCAGCCACATCAATCAACTGGGCCTCGATCGGCGGCCGCTCGTCCAGACGGTATTCTTCCAATTCCGGGTATCGCTCGGAATCATAATCGCGCGAATGCTTGACGATGCCCTCACGGACTTCGAAGGTCAAATTCAAGCCGGGAAAGTCAACGTATTTCTGCTCAAACTGTTCGACGATCCGCAGGGCGTGGAGATTGTGATCGAACCGCTCTCCCTGCTGCTCCATCAGCCGGTCCAGCTCCGTTTCACCCGCATGGCCAAAGGGAGGATGGCCCACGTCGTGAACCAGTGCCAGGGATTCCACCAGGTCCGGGTTCAGACGAAGGGCCTTGGCCACCGTGCGGCTGATCTGGGCCACTTCCAGTGTATGGGTCAGGCGGTTGCGAAAATGGTCGGAATAGCGCCGCGTGAAAACCTGCGTCTTGTTTTCGAGCCGCCGGAAGGCGCGGGAGTGAATAATCCGATCGCGGTCGCGCTCGTATTCGTTTCGGTAGGGATGGGACGGTTCAGGGTAGCGGCGGCCAAGACTTTTTGAAACAGACAT
>JAJYJL010000215.1 GCA_021789565.1 Acidobacteriota bacterium | reverse complement strand
CTGCTCGCTTCTCAATGCCCGCTTTGAGGATTACTGGGAGAACCGCCGGGCGGCGGTGGCCGCATAATTTAAACTTCTATGTCGCGCACCCGCGTTCACCCGGCGGCAGGATCCATTCGTCATCAGGAAACCTTTCAGTTCAAGCGGCGCAGGCCCTGAGGTTGCCACCCGCTACAGGCGGGCCCAGCAGCCGGGAGGCTGGGCGGTTGCGCGATTTCGAGCTAAGGGACAATCCCCCTGCAACTTACAAGCCTACCCTCCGGCATGGAGCCGCAATGGCCAGGAGGAAGAGGGCCTGGGTAGCGGGGTAAAAATGGTGTGATGAAGCAAACCTTTTCCACCCGGTTTGCGTCAGAGAGTATTCCTGGTATTTAGCTTTCGTCCAGAGAATCTATGCCCGATGCCACAGCCCTGCAGGGATTATTCTGCGTTTTTCTCCCTGCTATAATGTCTGGGGTGATCTCAGCAAGGGTCCGCAAAGCGGGCGACGATAAAGTTGCATCGCAAACCAACAGGTTGTATTGTATTTTGACATCAGTCTATTAGGAGACGGACGTTGTCCAATGCGCGGGGCAGATGCGGAACTTTTGGCGCCACGGCCCTGGGCTCCAAGCTAAAGGATGAACCAAGTGGGGAAAATTTACAGCTTACTGCTCGTCGTTGTCTTTATCTTCTGGACTCCAGTTTGCGGCACCGCGCAGGATTCTTCAGGCCAGCAAGCACAACCTGCCCAGGCGACACAGGATTCTTCAGGTCAGCAAGCACAGGCTGCCCAGGCGACGAACACCACCGGGGCGACGGCCTTCGCCGTGGCCGTGGGCAAGCACTCCAATCTGGGAGGGATCTACACCGCGGGCGTCGGTGTCGGGTACAACATCACTGAGCACTTCGGGGGCGATATTGGCGCATCGATTTACACGGTTCAAAGCCCTTACTCTGTTATCTCGGGTAAGGACTGGGTATGGACGACCCTTGCAGGGGACCCATTTGTTGATCTGCGTTACACGACCCAATGGCACGGGCTGGATGCAACCTCCGTTCTGACCGGAAGCATACCCATTTCGAGTGCGGAGCGGGTTTTCAGCACCGGGCGCGCCGGCGTTGACTGGTATAACCACGTCAGCGTACATTATGGAGGGTTCAGTCCTTTCGTGAATTTTGGCGCAGCCAACGAAACCGTCGACAGATATGTGATCCCGCGTCCTTATAATATTGACCGCCCCTATCAGATTTTTGGCGTCAACGGAAATGGCGAAGTGGGTGCGAACTTCACACTATTCAAAGATTACACGGTGGGCGCCTCCGCGTATGGCATGATTCCCTTCGGGAGCCAAAAAGTGTTCAGCAGGCTGGTCACACCCAATTCCAGCATTGCCGGAGACGCAAATCATTACCGAGTGTGGAACCATGGCTTTGAAACCATTGGCGACTCCAGCCTGGGACGCGACAACGGCTATTCCGGGTGGGTGGAAGTCGCCAAGGTCAAGAACCTGAAGGTGCAGGCCGGATATACCTACAGCGTTCACTATCGATGGGGTTCCGCGTACCTCATGCTGAAATTTGACGGAACTTCGCTGATTCGTTTTCTGACGGCAACCGACTAGGTGCGCGAGGAATGTTGCGCCCGTTTGCCATCGTCTGAATCGGAACAGGCGAAGTCAGTGAATTTTTGTGAAGCGAAGGGAAAAAAGATTTTGAAAAGCAAGACGGCCGTCTGTTTCCTGGTAGGAATCCTTTTAGGACTCGCGACCTGGTCATCGAGCTATGGCCAGGAGGGGGCGCAGGTTCGCATCCCTGCGGCTGGTCCCCGGGCCAGGGAAGTCGTTTCTTTTGACCGCCTGCCCCTCGGCTTTGAGGAAAACAAAGGCCAGGTCAATGCCCAGGTCAGGTATCTGGCGCGCGGGCAGGGTTTCACACTATTCCTGACTCAAGACGATGCCATCCTGCAGCTCGTAAAATCCCAAGGGGCCGATCAACTTGCTGGAACTTCATCATCGAACCTTAACGGCCGGGTGCACTCGCCTTTATCCGCAGCAGCCGCTGAGGTTATTCGCTTGAAACTGCTGGGTGCAAACCATCGTGCGCGGATTTCGGCCGCGGACCGGCTTCCCGGTGATACGAGTTATTTCCTGGGCAATGATCCCCGGCACTGGCATACGAAGATTCCCAACTACGCCCGGTTGCGCTACCACGAAATCTACCCGGGCATCGATCTTGCTTATTATGGCCGGCAGGGACAACTGGAAGACGATTTCATGGTGGCCCCGGGATCTGACCCGAAGCTGATTCGTCTGGGGCTGGAAGGCGCCAGGACCGCGCACCTGAACGCGTCCGGAGACCTGGTGCTGAAGGTGAACGGAGGAAGTATTTACCTCCGGCGCCCTCACGCTTACCAGGGAAAGGGAGCAGGCCGCAGGGAAGTCGCGGCCCGCTACTTGCTTCGGGCCGGTAACCAGGTGGGTTTTGCCCTTGGGGCTTATGACCGCCGCCAGGAACTCGTGATCGACCCTGTGCTGACTTATTCCACGTACCTGGGAGGAAGCGGCGGAGACGTGGGCTACGGCATCGCCGTTGATTCCGCCAACAACACCTACGTTACGGGAACCACCTCATCGCTCAATTTTCCCACGACCACGGGCGGCCAGGCCACCCTCGGGGGCGGCATCGACGTTTTTGCGGCAAAGCTCAACCCCGCGGGCACTGCACTCCTCTATTCTGTTTTCCTGGGAGGCGGCAACCTCGACAAGGCAACAAGCCTTGCGCTGGATTCCTCGGGCAACGTCTATCTGGCGGGTTACACGTCATCCACCGATTTCCCCACTACCTCCGGCGCCTATCAGGTCAGCAATAACGGGGACACCGATGCCTTCCTGGCCAAGCTGAATGCCACAGGCTCATCGCTGGTCTATTCAACTTACCTCGGCGGAAGCGGAATTGATTACGGGCGGGGAGTTGCCGTGGACGCTTCGGGTGACGCCTTCATTACCGGTTCCACCCAATCCACGGACTTCCCCACCATGCGGCCGCTGCAGGTCGGACTGGATGGCGGCTCCGATGCGTTTTTGGCGGAGTTTGATCCCACCGGCGCATCCCTGCTTTATTCCACTTATCTTGGGGGTAGCGGCGCGGACGAGGCGCTTGCCATTGCCCTGGACGGCTCGGGCAACCCTTATATAGCCGGATACACTTTTTCTTCCAACTTCCCGACCCAGAATCCCCTTCAGTCATCCCTGTCGGGACCGACAGACGCCTTCGTCACAGAGATCGATCCGGGAACTTCGTCACTGATATTCTCGACCTATCTGGGTGGCAGCGGATCGGAAAGCGCCCAATCCATCGCCATCGATTCGGTTGGCAGCATATACGTGACTGGCGAGACGACCTCTTCCAACTTTCCGGTGACGAACGGAGCGTTCCAGTCCCAGTATGCAGGGCAAGGAGACGCCTTTATCACCAAGCTCGCCCCGGGGGGCACCCTGATGGTTTATTCCACTTACCTGGGCGGCAGCGGCCTGGATCAGGGGAATTCCATTGCCATCGACTCCTCCGGAGATGCCTTCATAACGGGATTTACGCAGTCGAGCGACTTTCCTCTGGCGGACGCGCTGCAAAGAGTTCTGGGAATTTCCGGGGCAGGTTCGTGCGGCGCCAATTCCTGCGCTGACGCGTTTGTCACCAAACTGGGACCTTCGGGAAACCTGGCCTTCTCCACCTTTCTGGGAGGAAGCACGATTGAGTTAGGGCAGGCCATTGCGGCGGACACTTCTGGAGCGGCTTACCTGACCGGCAGCACGAATTCCACAAACTTCCCCGTCATCGCCGGAGCGCCCCAGTCAGCTTATGCCGGAACGAATTCGAGCACGAACGTCTTTATCGCCAAGGTCAGCCCTCAGGATGCATCGGCTGTAGCCCTCAGCCCCCAGAGTCTGAACTTCGGAAACCAGGCGCTCAATAACAGCAGCCAAGCGCAGACCGTAACGCTGGTGAATGCCGGAAGTGCGCCCCTGAACATCAGCGGAATTGCCGCGACCGGCCAGTTCAGCCAGACCAACGACTGCGGATCGGTGGTGTCGGCAGGCGGGGGAACGTGCACGATTCAAGTGACCTTTAAGCCCACTCAGACGGGTTCGGTGACAGACCAGGTCACCATCTCGGACGATGCCGCCGACAGCCCTCAAAGCATCACCGTGTCGGGAGCCGGAGTAACATCAGCGGGCACACTTACCATTTCGCCGGCCTCTCTGACCTTTGCCGCGTTCACGGTGGGGCAGACAAGTCCTGCGCAAACCGTCCAACTTTCCAACACCGGCAATACGGCCGTCACCATCTCCAGCATCACAGCGAGCGGCGACTTTACAGAAACCAATACCTGCGGAACACTTCCCGCCGTACTCAACGTGGGGGCGACCTGCAGCATCAGCGTTACTTTTACGCCGACGGCAACCGGAACCCGCACCGGCGGACTGACCATCGATGATGACGCATCCAACACCCCCCAGGGAGCCTCGCTTTCGGGAACCGGCAATGCGGTCTTTACACTTTCGTCCAGCGCCAGATCCAGCGTCATTTTGATCGGGACCAAGTCGACGACGTTCACTGTCATGGCTTCGGCGCCCAGCACGTTCACAGGCAGCATTGCGCTCTCCTGCACCACCGGAACCTGCACTTTTAATCCCACTTCGATCACTCCGGGGCAGTCCAGTGTGGTCACGGTGAGCGGCCTTTCGGCAACCACCGCCAACCCTTTTGATTTCTCAGTTAAAGGCGTCAGCAGCGGGCAGGATACGACGGTGGCGCTCACGGTCTTTTTCGCGGATTTTACGCTGTCGAAGACGGCGCCCGTGCCGCCGATCCGCATAGTTGCCGCAGGGAGTTCAACAACCTACACGGTCACGATAAATCCGTTGAACGGGTTCAACCAGGTGGTGCTCCTGGGTTGCAGGAACCTGCCGCAGGGGACGGATTCCACGCCGCAACATCCGGATACAACCTGCACGTTCTCTCCCCCGGCAATCTCCCTGGATGGAGTGCATCCAGCAACATCGACGCTAACTATCAGCACGACTGCGTCAACCAGTTCTCGCTTGTTGCCGCCGCCTCCCGGAGGTACGCCTCCGTCGGGACATTGGAAGTTCGCCTGGTGGGTGCTGCTGGCTGCGCTCTGGATGGCTTCCGCAGTTTCGATGGTTGTAGTCGGGCGCCGGTTGCTGGGTGCAGGGCCGGTCAGGCTTCGCGCGAGTGTAGCCGTCCTTATCCTGGCGATGTCACTGAGTGCTTTGGCGACGGCATGCAACCAAACTTATTACGGCCCCCAGACCACTCCGGTGTCGACAGGAACTCCGGCGGGTACTTACACCGTGACAATCGTCGGCACCCTGGGAAGCGACAATAGCATTCAGCGAACGACGACCGTTAATTTGGCGGTTTCGCCCTGATGGGGCGGACAAATAACTCCGGCCGCTGTGATCCATGCCGTGAAGTTTCTGAGAAAGGCTTTGGAACTGCGGGGGCGAATTTTCAGTATTTTCTAAGGAGAACAGTGTGAAAGTGAAATGTTCTACTGTGACCCATAAGGACCCCACTTCAGCACGAGGGGGATTCCTGCGGGGGCGTTATTTTGTTGCCCTTGGCCATTTTGGCCTGGCTATTATCGGCTTAAGTCTGGCGCTGAGCACAGCCCAGGGGGCTTCCCTCCGCAACGCCCGAAATCTGAAGCTTTGGACCAGCCGTTTTGCCCACCTGCCGCTCAGTTTCGAGGCGAATCGCGGGCAGACGGACGCGCGGGTCAAGTACCTGGCGCGGGGGCAGAACTACACCCTGTTCCTCACCGAGCATGACTCAGTGCTGGCCCTCAGTTCCGGGAGGTTCGGGGGCAGGGAACAAAATCCCGCCTCTTCCTCGGTCATTCGTCTCCGCCTGCTGGGATCCGCGCCTGCCGTGTCGGTCACCGGCCAGTCCCTGTTGGGGGGGACCAGCAATTATTTCCTGGGGAACAATCCCCGTAACTGGCACACCAGGATTCCCAATTACGCGCGAGTCCGCTACCACCAGGTTTATCCCGGCATTGACCTTGTTTATTATGGCCGCCAGGGAGAACTGGAGAACGACTTCGTGGTTTCAGCAGGGTCAGATCCAAACTCCATCCGCATCGGTCTGGAGGGCGTCGATGGCCTGCGCCTCGCTCCCTCAGGCGACCTGGTTCTGAAGGTTGGCGGTGGAAAGGTTTACCTCCGTCAGCCCCGTGCTTATCAGGGGAAGCAGGAAGTGCCGGTTCACTACGTGCTGGAGGCCAGGAATAAGGTGGGCTTTAAGCTGGGCCGCTATGACCGCCGACAGCAGCTGGTGATTGACCCGGTCCTGGCCTATTCCACTTATTTGGGAGGAAGCGGGGGAGACATTGGTTATGGCATTGCTGTCGATTCCTCCGGGAACGCTTACGTTACAGGAATTTCAAACTCCACCAATTTCCCAACGGCAACCGGCTCCTACAAGACGAGCAATGCCGGCAGCGGCGACGCTTTTGTGGTGAAGATTAACCCGGCGGGCACGGTGTCCAGTTCCAACACGCCGCAACTTGTGTATTCGACGTTTCTGGGCGGGAGCGGAACGGATTCCGGCAATGCCATCACCCTTAACGCAGGAGAAGACGCCTTCGTCACCGGCAGCACAACTTCCTCTGACTTTCCAACAACCACCGGGGTTTTTCAAGCAACCTACGGTGGAGCGGGCGACGCCTTTGTGACCGAACTGAACAGTACGGGCACGAGCCTCGTCTACTCCTCCTACCTGGGTGGCTCCGGGGTTGACTCCGGCATGGGGATTGCGGTTGATTCCTCAAACAACGCATACGTTACGGGTTCCACTCAGTCGCCCAACTTCCCCACCCGCAATCCGGTGCAAGCAACCAACGCCGGCTCTTCCGATGCCTTCATCACCGAGGTGAACTTCGACGGCACCGCGCTCGTCTATTCCACCTATGTAGGTGGGACCAAGGCGGATGTCGGCCAGAGCATCAAGGTTGACAGTTCCGGGAACGCCTACATCGCCGGTTACACTTTTTCCACCGACTTCCCGCTTCGGAGTCCCGTACAGGGATCGAACGCGGGAACCGTCAATGCTTTTGTCACCGAGATCAACGCGGGGGGTTCCGCCTTCCTCTTTTCAACGTACTTTGGCGGAAGCGCCGACGACCGCGCTTTCGGATTGGCGCTGGGTTCCGGTGGAAGCGTCTACATTGCGGGCAGCAGCCAATCGACTGATTTCCCGACGACCGTTGGGGTGGTTCAGGGAACTAATCAGGGACAGTCCGACGCCTTCGTGGCCAAGTTGAACCCGGCGGGGCCAGCCGTTACTTACGCAACGCTGCTGGGCGGTGCAGGAGTCGACCAGAGTACCGGGATCGCCGTGGACTCTTCCGGAGATGCCTTCGTCACCGGCTTCACCAACTCAAGCAACTTCCCAACCAGCAGTCCCATCCAGTCCGTTCTCGGGATCACCGGCGGCAGTTCCTGCAGCTCTTCCGCCTGCTCAGACGCTTTTGTCACTGAGTTGAATCCCACGGCCACTGCACTGGTCCTATCGACCTACCTGGGAGGCAGTGGCGCTGATTTTGGCCAAGCCATCGCCCTGGGGCCAACCGGCAACACTTATATCACGGGCAGCACATCGTCCAGCAACTTCCCGGCCATCGACGGCGCCTATCCTGCCTATCAGTCCAGTCTGACGGGTGTGGCCGGCAATGCGTTTGTTTCTGAGATCAAGCCCGACAATGCCCCGGGCCTTTCGGTCGTGCCGCAGAGCATAGACTTCGGAAACCAGACTCTGAACGTCCGCAGCGCCGTGCAAACGGTCAACGTCACCAACGAAGGAACGGCGCCCCTCAGCATCACCCAGATTACCTTTACCGAGACGGACTCAACCGGGAAGACCTCCTTTGCTGAGACGGACAATTGTGTAGGCACCGTGGCCGCCAGCGGCGGTTCTTGCACCATCAATATCACCTTTACCCCCGGGACCACGGGCGCGTTAACCGGGACGTTCAGCCTTACCGACAATGCGGCGGGAAGCCCCCAGGTTATCAAGGTGAAAGGCGCCGGCGTCACCACGGCGACTGCGGTTACCGTGACCCCGACGAGTCTCTCCTTTGGCGACGTGATGGTGGGTAAAACCAGTGCAGCTCAATCAGTAACGATTACGAACACGGGCACCCAAACCCTGACCTTCAGCAAATTCCAGACCAGTGGTGATTACTCACAGACAAACACCTGCACCACAAACACCCTGAATGTCGGCCAAAGCTGCACGGTCAGCGTGACCTTTTCGCCCGTTGCCTCCGGCGCCCGGAACGGCTCCTTATCCATCAGCGATGACGCCACGGGCAGCCCCCAGGTGGTTGCACTCTCGGGCACGGGTGATGCGCAGTTTATCATGACTGCGGCGTCCACAAGCGTGACCACGCTGATTGGAAACACCTCTACAACGTTCACCATCGGGGCTTCATCGTCCAGTGGCTTCACGGGAAGCATCACACTCAGTTGCCCTTCCAGCCTGGTCTGTTCTTTCAACCCGGCGACCATTCTTGCGGGCCAGACGAGCACCATGACCATCACCAACCTGACGACCTCCCTGGCTAACCCGTACGCGTTTAATGTCACCGGGACCAGTGGCTCGCAGAGCGCCACGGTCAGTCTGAGCCTGCTCTTCGCGGACTACACCCTGTCGGCGTCGCCGTCGCTCAATACTATTGTTGCGGGCTCGCTGGCAACCTACACCGTGACGCTGACCCCCATCAACGGGTTCAACAATCAGGTGCAGCTTGCGTGTGGCAACGGTATGCCTCCGGGGGCCACCTGCAGTTTCTCGAACTCCTCGGTCACACCCAGCGGTGTTACCACCGTCAAACTCACCATCCAGACCACCAAGAATGCCAGCGCTCCGCCGCCCCCGGCCGTTCCGCCGGGCATGCTTCCGCCGCTGATGATGGCATTCCTGGTTCTAATTCTGGGAGGATTGTTGGTGCTGGACCGCAGACGGGACCGGCTCACGGGCCTGGCCGGAAAGCGCTGGGCCGTCGTTCAGGTTGGCACGCTTTGCCTCCTACTCCTGGGCGAGACCTTCCTGGTCTCCTGCCGGAGCACCCCGACGCCAACCGGGTCCACAACCGGAAATTACACCATCACCATCAACGGGACGCTGGGTTCCAATTCGTCCGTGGTGAGGAGCACAAGCGTCAACCTGGCCATCACCTAAGTGGTTGTTGAAATATCCCGTAGAGACGGGGTGGCGGCGTCCCGCCCAGGCGGGGCCGCCCTAGCGTTAATGCCTTCAAAGTGGTTTGGCGGCATAAAGCCGCCGCTAC
>JAJYJL010000214.1 GCA_021789565.1 Acidobacteriota bacterium | reverse complement strand
TTCATTGTGGTCCTTCTGGTTCCCGCGGGAATGGTTGCCCTTTCCCACGTGCTGGGACAGCAGCACAGCGAGCATGCAACCGGATCTCCCTATGAAGCCGGAATTGTTTCTGAGGGTTCGGCGGAAGCCCGTTTTTCCATCAAGTTCTATCTGATCGCGATGTTTTTTGTGGTGTTCGATCTGGAATCCGTCTTCATTTTTTCCTGGGCCATTGCGGCCCGTGAAGCCGGATGGGCGGGTTACCTGGAAATTCTGTTTTTCACCGTCATCCTGGTTGCTACGCTTGCGTATCTATGGCGTCTGGGCGCGCTGGACTGGGGACCCAGGACCCAGCGGAAAACGCACTAGGATTTGTTCGGAGTCTGACTGACTATTATGAAGTGGTCGATTACCAAGCCGCAACTGACCATGCCGTTGACGGATGGCGCTCCGGAACCTTTTGAAGAGCACGTCCGCAAGAGTCTGATCATGACCCGCCTTCAGGACCTCGTCGCCTGGGGCCGCAAAAATTCCATCTGGCCGTTCGCCTTTGGCCTTTCGTGCTGCTTTGTTGAGATGGCTACCAGCATTACCAGCCGCTATGATATCTCGCGCTTTGGCGCGGAAGTTATTCGCGGGACGCCCCGGGAGGCCGACCTGATGGTGATCGCGGGGACTCCTTTCATCAAGATGGCGCCCGTCATCCAGCGCCTGTACGAGCAGATGATGGAGCCGCGCTGGGTCATTTCCATGGGGTCCTGCTCGAACTCGGGCGGCATGTACGATATTTACAGCGTTGTTCAGGGCGTGGATAAGTTTCTTCCCGTGGACGTTTACGTTCCCGGATGTCCTCCGCGCCCGGACGCGTTTCTGGAAGGCGTAACTTTATTGAGCAAGCTTGTGGGCACGGAACGTCGCCCGTTGAGCTGGGTGGTGGGGCCGCAGGGCGTTGAGCGCGCTCCGATGTCTTCCCGGCGGGATATGAAACGGAGCGAAAGGCAGAAGGCCACCTGGTTACGTCCGCCCAACGAAATCTAAACTGCGCACCCTATGATCGCTAACGCAACCATCCTACAAGAGCTTCAGCAGAAGTTTGGCGACGCGTCGATTGCTCCGCAGGCCGCCCGCGACCAGGTGCCTACCTTCTGGACTTCAAAAGAAAAGCTTCACGATATTGTCCAGCATCTGAAGAGTGAGGTGGCCAGCCCCTACCGGATGCTCTATGACATCACGGCCACTGATGACCGCGTCCGCCAGCATCGCGTGAGTCCGGCTCCGAGCGACTTTACAGTCATCTATCATCTCTTATCCTTCGAGCGAAACGAATACATCCGCATCAAGGTTCCTCTTCAGGAAGATTCTCTCAGCCTGCCCACCATCACCGACGTCTGGCCCGCTGCCAACTGGTACGAGCGGGAAGTCTGGGACATGTTCGGAATCAAGTTTGACGGGCACCCGTTCCTGGCCCGGATCTTGATGCCGAAAACCTGGGTGGGGCATCCGCTGCGCAAAGACCATCCTGCCCGTGGAACGGAAATAGGTCCCTTCAGCCAGAACGATGAGAAGGTTGACGTTGAGCAGGAAGCGATGCGGTTCCGGCCGGAAGAATGGGGTATGAAGCGCGGCGAGGATGGGACCGACTTTATTTTTCTGAACGTCGGCCCGCAGCATCCGGGGACCCACGGCGTTCTTCGCGTGGTGGTGCAGCTTGATGGAGAAGTGATCGTTGATTGCGTTCCGGAGATCGGGTTCCACCACCGGGGCGCGGAAAAGATGGGTGAGCGCCAGACCTGGCACACCTACATTCCTTACACCGACCGCATCGACTATCTGGGTGGGGTCATCAATGAGCTGGCTTACCTGACCGCCTTCGAGAAGCTGGCCGGCATCGAAGTTCCGCCGCGGGGGCAGGTGATCCGCGTGCTGATGTCGGAACTGTTCCGAATGGCCAGCCACCTGGTGTGGTACGGCACCTTTGCCCAGGACGTGGGACAGATGTCGCCGGTTTTTTACTGCTTTAACGACCGCGAGCGAATTTTTGACATTGTAGAAGCGGTTTGCGGCGCCCGCATGCATCCGGTCTGGTTCCGGATTGGGGGAACGTCGCAGGACCTGCCGGACGGCTGGGAAGGGATGTTCCGCGATTTCATCAAATACATGCCTGCGCGCCTGGATGAATACGACCGGACGGTGATGAAGAACAGGATTTTTAAGGCGCGGACGCAGGGCGTGGGAGTGATGACCGTGGAGCAGGCCATCGAATGGGGTGTGACCGGTCCTATGCTCCGGGCCGCCGGCATGGAATGGGACTTCCGGAAAAAGCAGCCTTATTCCGGCTATGAAAACTTCGAGTTTGATATTCCAACGGGCACGCACGGCGACGCCTATGACCGTGCCGTGGTCCACGTTGAGGAAATGCGCCAGAGCCTCCGCATCATGGAACAGTGCGTGAACAACATGCCGGCGGGGCCGTACAAATCAGACCATCCGCTGGCCATTCCGCCTCGAAAAGATCAGACGATGCACGACATTGAAACCCTGATTACGCACTTTGTGGGCGTAAGCTGGGGTCCCGTGGTTCCGCCCGGCGAGGCGCTGGGAGCGATTGAGGCGTCCAAGGGGAACAACGGCTATTACCTGGTGAGCGACGGAAGTACGTATTCTTACCGGACCCGAATTCGCGCCCCTTCGTTTCCCCACATGCAGACGCTTCCCTGGCAGTGCCGCGGATTGCTGGTTCCGGACCTGCTGGCCATTCTGGGGAGCATTGACTTTGTGCTTGCGGACATCGACCGATAAGGAGCTTGAAGAGCGTGTTAAGCCCTGAGGAGCGACAGGAGATCGAAGCGGAGTTCGGACATTATCCGGACAAGCGCGCCCTGACCATTGACGCCATGAAGATCGTCCAGAAGCACCGGGGATGGGTGTCTGATGATGCGCTCAAGGACATTTCTGAAATTCTGGGAGTGCCGGTCAGCGAACTGGACAGCGTGGCCACGTTTTACAACCTGATCTACCGCAAGCCGGTCGGCCGCCACGTGATCATGGTGTGTGACAGTATCAGTTGCTGGATGATGGGCTATGACCGCCTTCGGGACCATTTGACCAGCCGCCTGGGCATCAAGATGGGCGAGACTACGGCGGACGGGCGGTTTACGCTCCTTCCCATTGTGTGCCTGGGTACCTGCGACCACGCTCCGGCCATGATGGTGGACGAGGACCTGCACCGGGACCTGGACACGGAAAAAATCGACAGCATACTCGAGCAGTACCAGTAGAAGCGATATGGAGAAAGTTCTCACAAAGGATGTTCCAGCCGACGGCTCGGCTTTTGATATCAAGAGGTACGAGCTGGCAGGTGGATATCAGGGCGCGCGCAAGGCGCTGAAAATGGCGCCCAAGGAAATCATCGAGGTTGTCAAGCAGTCGGGCTTGCGCGGCCGCGGCGGCGCCGGCTTTCCGACCGGGGTGAAGTGGAGCTTTGTGCCCGGCGGGGCGGATGCTCCTCATCCCAAATACCTGTGCTGCAACGCCGATGAAATGGAGCCGGGCACTTTTAAAGACCGCCTGCTGATGGAAGCGACGCCGCATCAGTTGATTGAAGGCATGATCTGCGCGGCGTATGCCATTGAGGCCGACGTCGCTTACATCTTCCTGCGCGGCGAATATTTCCTGTCAGCGGAGCGCTTGGAGAAAGCGCTGGCGGAGGCTTACGAGCACAACTACCTGGGCAAAAACATTCTGGGCTCCGGCTACAACCTTGAAATGCATCTGCACTTGAGCGGCGGGCGTTACATGTGCGGTGAAGAAACCGGCCTGCTGAACGCGCTGGAAGGCAAGCGCGCCAACCCGCGCACCAAGCCGCCCTTCCCGCAGATTTCGGGGCTCTTTGGCAAGCCGACCATCGTGCAGAACGTCGAAACGCTCTGCAACGTTCACCACATCATCAACAACGGGCCCGATTGGTTCAAGGGCCTGAGCAAGTCAGAAGACAGCGGGACCAAGCTTTACGGAGCCAGCGGCAAGGTCAAGCGCCCCGGCCTGTGGGAACTGCCGATGGGAACCACCATCCGCGAGATTCTGGAAGAGCACGCCGGCGGAATGAAAGAAGGATTGCGGTTTCGAGGGTTACTGCCCGGCGGAGCTTCGACCGACTTTCTGATTGAAGAACACCTCGACGTGAAAATGGACTTTACGGAAGTCCAGAAGGCCGGCAGCCGCATGGGCACGGGAACCATGATTGTGATGGATGACCGGACGTGCCCGGTGGGATTCGTGAAGAACCTCGAGCACTTTTTCGCCCAGGAATCCTGCGGCTGGTGTACGCCCTGCTGGAGCGGGCTTTCGTGGGCTGAAAAAATGCTGCAAAGTATCGAGGACGGGCAGGGACAGGAAACGGACCTCGAAAGGCTGGCATACATCTGCCGGATGGCGGCTCCCGGCAACACGTTTTGCGCGCTTGCCCCGGGCGCTGTGGAGCCGTTGCAAAGCGCGCTGAAATACTTTCGCGAGGATTTTGAGCGGCACATTCATGAGAAGCGGTGTCCTTGGAGATAGCAGTGGCGAAGATCTGGGTCGATGACAATTGGTATGAGGTAAACCCGGACCAGAGCCTTCTTCAGGCCTGCCTGGAGATTGGGTTCGATCTGCCTTACTTCTGCTGGCATCCGGCGCTGGGTTCGGTCGGCGCGTGCCGCCAGTGTGCCGTCAAGCAGTTCAAAGATGAAAACGACACCCGGGGGCGGATTGTGATGTCCTGCATGACGCCCGCTGCCGAAGGAATCCGCGTCTCCGTCAAGGACCCCGACGCCGCGGCTTTCCGCGCCGGAGTGATCGAAGGGTTGATGCTCAACCACCCGCACGATTGCCCGGTCTGCGACGAGGGTGGCGAGTGCCACCTGCAGGACATGACGGTGATGACCGGCCACAACTATCGCCGGACACCCTACCCCAAACGTACCTTCCGCAATCAGGACCTAGGTCCGCTGATCAACCATGAGATGAACCGCTGCATCCAGTGCTACCGCTGCGTGCGCTATTACCGCGAGTACGCCGGCGGAACGGATCTGAACGCGTTCGGCTTGCGGAACATCGCCTATTTCGGCCGGCAGGAAGACGGCATCCTGGAAAGCGAATTTGCGGGCAACCTGGTTGAGATCTGCCCGACGGGCGTTTTTACCGATAAGACGCTGAAGCAGCATTACGCGCGCAAGTGGGACCTGCAGATGGCTCCTTCGGTGTGCGTCCACTGCGGCCTGGGATGCAGCACTTCCGCCGGTGAGCGTTACGGGACGCTGCGGCGCATCCTCAACCGTTACAACGGCGAGGTGAACGGCTATTTCCTGTGCGACCGCGGGCGCTTCGGCTATGAGTTTGTCAACAGCGAGCAGAGAGTGCGCGAGACGCTTTCCCGCCAGGACGGCAGGCTGAAGCCTGTTCCAAAGGAGAAAGCGGTTGCGCAGTTGGGTGACATCCTGAAGGGCAACAGCAGGGTGATCGGCATCGGATCGCCGCGCGCCTCGCTCGAATCCAACTTCGCGTTGCGGAGCCTGGTTGGGGCGGCCCGCTTCTTTAACGGCATGCCCGACGAATCCTCCCATCTGGTTTCCCTGATGTCGGAGATCCTGCGGCAGGGCCCGGCGCGGTCGCCATCGCTCCGCGAGATCGAATATTCGGATGCGGTCCTCGTTCTGGGCGAAGACGTCAGTAACACGGCGCCGAGAGTGGCCCTGGCGCTGAGGCAGTCGGTGCGGCAGCAGCCGATGGAAACGACCGACAAGATGAAAATCCCCCGCTGGCTGGACCACGCGGTTCGCGAGGCTGTCCAGCATGACACGGGGCCGCTGTTCATCGCCACTCCCAACGCCACCCGCCTTGATGACGTAGCCACCGATGCTTATCGCGCAGCTCCGGACGACATTGCTCGACTGGGCTTTGCTGTGGCCCACGCTCTCGATTCTGAAGCTCCTGGTGCTCCCGGGCTCCCAGACGATGTTCGCCAAATGGCGGAGAGTATCGCCCAGACCCTCAAGTCTGCGAAGCGGCCGCTGGTTGTTGCCGGATCAAGCTTGAACAGCGAGGCGGTCATCCAGGCGGCTGCGAACGTGGCCAGGGCGCTCTCGAAGGACGGCAATGCGGTGGGCCTTTGCTTTACCATGCCGGAAGCGAACAGCCTTGGACTCGCGTTGCTGGGCGCCGGCAACCTTGACGCCGCCTTCCAGGCGGTTGAGGAAGGGAAAGCGGACACGGTCATCATCCTTGAAAACGATTTGTACCGCCGGGCTCCGGCCGTGGCCGTGGACAACCTGATGCAGGCGGTCCGGCACATGATTGTTCTGGACCACCTCATGACGCCGACCGCGTCCAAAGCAGAGTTTGTGCTGCCGGCGGGCGCCTTTGCCGAATCCGACGGCACCTTTGTGAACAACGAAGGGCGCGCCCAGCGGTTCTTCCAGGCCTACATTCCCAAAGACGACATTCAGGAGAGCTGGCGCTGGCTGGTGGACCTCATGAAATCCGCCGGAAACGCCCAGGCGGGCTCCTGGAATGTGCTGGACGATCTGGTTTCCGCGGCTGCCGGCGCTGTGCCTGCGCTGGCAAAGATCACGGAGGCGGCGCCTTCATCAAAATTCCGCGTGATCAATGAAAAGGTCCCGCGCGCTCCGCACCGTTACAGCGGGCGGACAGCCATGCTGGCCAACATCAGCGTCAGTGAGCCGAAGCCGCCGCAGGACCCGGATTCCGCGCTGGCATTTTCGATGGAAGGCACGCCAACGCAGCCCCCTGGTGCGCTGACGCCGTTCTTCTGGGCGCCCGGTTGGAATTCGATTCAGTCGGTCAACAAGTTTCAGAGCGAGATCAACGGGGCGCTTCGCGGTGGCGATCCCGGGGTGCGGCTGATCGAGCCGCCGCAGGCCGGCAGCGGCTTGTATTTCTCGGCGCCGCAGAAAGCTTTCGAGGCGCGGTCCGACGAATGGCTGCTGGTGCCGCTCTATCATGTGTTTGGCTCTGAGGAATTGAGCAGCCAGGCGCCGGCGGTTGCGCAACTGGCGCCCAAGCCCTACGTCGCCTTCAGCGCCGCGGATGCGGAGCGATTGCAGGTGCAGGAAGGCGCGCAGGTTGAAGTGAACCTGGCCGGGACCGCGCAAAAGCTTCCGGTGGTGGTCCAGCCGGATTTGCCCAGAGGAATTGCCGGAATCCCCGCAGGCCTGGTTCCGGTGGAAGGCGCCGGGCTCCCTGCCTGGAGCAGAGTTTCACGAACATGAACACAACGCTCTATTACATCATCGTTGTTTTCGTTGTCCTGATGGTTCCTCTGAACCTGGCGGCCGTCCTCATCTGGCTGGAGCGGCGCCTGCTGGCCCTCTGGCAGGACCGCTACGGTCCCAACCGCGTGGGGCCGTTCGGGCTGCTTCAACCCGTTGCCGACATGATCAAGATCTTTTTCAAGGAGGACTGGGTCCCTCCATTCGCGGACAAGGCGGTGTTTGTGGTGGCGCCCGCGATCATCATGGTGACCGTCCTGCTGACGTTCGCGGTGGTTCCATTTGCGCCGTCATTTGTGGTGGCCAACCTGAATATCGGCGTGCTCTTCTTCCTGGGGCTCTCTTCGCTGGGAGTCTACAGCGTGGTGCTCGCGGGCTGGGCATCCGCCAGCAAGTATTCGCTGCTGGGAGGACTGCGGGCCTCGGCGCAGATGCTCAGCTACGAAGTTTTTATGGGACTGGCCATGATGGGAACGGTGATCATGGCCGGCTCATTCAACCTTTCGGACATTGTTGAAGCCCAGCGGCACGTCTGGTTCATCATTCCCCAGTTTTTGGGCTTTGTGCTTTTCTTCATCGCCGGCATTGCGGAAACCCGCCGCCTGCCGTTCGACCTGCCGGAGGCGGAAAGCGAACTCGTGGCCGGGTTCCACTCGGAATATTCCGGCATGAAGTTCGGCATGTTTTTCGTCGGCGAGTACATGGGGATCATTCTGATCTCCTGCATGATCACTCTGTTGTACCTGGGCGGCTGGCAGGGGCCCTGGCTTCCCTCCGGCGTCTGGTTTGCTGTGAAGGTCTTTCTGCTGATCTGCTTCTTCATTCTGCTGCGCGCGGCGTCGCCCAGGCCCAGGTTTGACCAGTTGATGTCCTGGGGTTGGAAGATCATGCTGCCGCTGGCGCTGGCGAATCTGCTGGTGACGGGAGCCCTTGTTCTTGCCTTCAAGTAAAAGGGCAGGGACTGTTTGATGGAGTTTGGAGTTCATCAATGCTGAGTGTACTCAGATCGCTTTGGAATGTTTTCCTGCATATGTTCCAGCCGCGGGTGACCGTCCAGTACCCTGAGCAGAAGCCATATCTTCCCCCCCGCCACAAGGGACGCATTATTTTGAGCCGCGACCCCGACGGGGGCGAACGCTGCGTTGCCTGCCACCTATGCGCAGTGGCCTGCCCGGTGGATTGCATCGCCTTGCAGGCGACGGAAGACGAAAACGGGCGCCGCTATCCGGAGTTTTTCCGGATCAATTTTTCACGATGTATCTTCTGTGGTTATTGCGAGGAAGCCTGCCCCACTTACGCCATCCAGTTGACGCCGGATTTCGAGATGGGTGAATACAACCGGCAGAACATGGTTTATGAGAAAGAGGATTTGCTGATCAGCGGTGAGGGCAAGTATCACGGCTATAATTTCTGGCGGGTTGCGGGTGTGAAGATTGGCGGGAAAGACAAGGGAGAAGCTGAAAACGAAGACCCGCCGACGGACCTTCGCAGCCTGATGCCCTGAGATCCAGGTTATGGAAGTTGTTTTCTACATTGCGGCCATTGTAGCCATCGCCTCGACGATTCTGGCCATCACGCGCCTGAACGCCGTGCACGCGCTGCTTTACCTGATTGTTTCGCTGCTCTCAGTGGCTGTCGTCTTTTTTGTCATCGGCGCCCCCTTTATTGCCGCCCTGGAAGTCATTATCTATGCCGGGGCCATCATGGTGCTGTTCGTGTTTGTGATCATGATGCTGAACCTGGGGAAAAAGGCCACCGAAATGGAGCGGCAATGGCAGCGGGGAAGCATGTGGATCGGCCCCTCGATCCTGGCTTTGATTCTGATTGCCGAGGTTGCCTACATGGTTGCCGGCCCGGCAACCGCGGTCTACGGCAGCACAGCGATTGAGCCGAAGCAGGTTGGCATTCTTCTGTTCGGGCCGTATCTGATCGGAGTGGAACTGGCGTCGATGTTGCTGCTGGGCGCCCTGGTGGGAGCATACCACCTGGGCCGGCGTACACCGGAGAAAACGGAGAAGTAGAATGGCATCCGTACCCATGCATCAGGGACTGCTTCTGGCGGGCATCTTGTTCGCGCTGGGACTCACGGGCCTGCTGGTGCGGCGGAATGTGATCTTCATGCTGATGTCGCTGGAGATCATGCT
>JAJYJL010000213.1:6012-9405 GCA_021789565.1 Acidobacteriota bacterium | reverse complement strand
GCATTGGCCCTCGGAATGACGGCGTTTCACGCATCATTTCTTCAACGAACGTCTAATTCAGGACACTAAAGCTTACTCACTTCCAACAGCAGATGAGATTTGAAACGTGTGGACAGGGTCGGGTCCTGGCCGGTCACGGTCCCGAGATCTTTGTTGTTTTCGTAATCGACCACTTTGTATCGTCCGTTCCTTTCGAGCCCGCGCAATTCAATTTTTCCCTGCCAGGGCGTCGCGGGATCGGGAGCGTAGAAGGCATAGTACATTTTGCCATCTTTGCTGATGGCGTAGCCTTCCGGAACGTCGTAACCGATGGTATAGAGGTTCAGGAATTTCCCTTTGGAGAGCATCTTCTGGTTGTAGATCGAAGTCCACTTCTTCCAGATGGCTTCCTTTTCGGGCGTCAGGTAGGCTTCCTTGAAATGCGGGCCGGGACTGGGCCACACGAACTTGGTCCCCACCACGCCGCCGGCTCCCACGGTTGAGGCAAAGTCCATGCCTTTGTCGATTTCGTCTTTGCCCTGGAAAACGATATCGGTGAGCTCAACGTGATCGCCGTAAACGGCCGCCCGCGGGCCGAGCAGCGCCTTGTACATCTTGATGCGCCGCCGCACCTGGACCGAACCCACGGGGTCCGCCGTCACCGCCTGGTCCAGGTAGGGCAGCCAGGCGAAATTAGGCGGGGTTCCGCAGGGGCAGCTTTGGGTGACGCTATCGGGCTTAAGGGAGCGCGTGGTTTCAAAAATTTCCTTGTAGATTTTCGCCATCGCCCGGATGGAATCCTTCGGGGATTTATGATGGTGCTTCGGGTTGTAGCATTCGGGGACGGTGTAGACGTTGTCGAGCTTGTGGCCGTCGAAGCCCCAGTCGCGAATAAACTTTTCCGTCAGCTTCTTGTAATATTCCTGCACCGCAGGCACCGCCGGGCACAGCGCGCCCAGCCCGCGAACCATTTTTGCCGGCTTGCCGTTCTTGTCGAGGATCAGCCAGTCAGGATGTTCCTTCACCACCTGGGCCGTTTTGTAATGGTGCGACTCATAGCCGCCGCTGCCGTCTTCAACGGCGATGGGCAGCCACCAGATCTGCACCAGGATGCCCTGCCGGTGAAATTCATCCACCATTTTTTTGATGGAGTTGCCGGGGAAGGTGTCCTGGCGCGGGTTCCAGTCGCCATAGGTATCAAACCAGCGGTCGTCCAATGTGGCCCAGCGAATGTGGAATTCCTTGAGCTTGGGAATGGTCCCCAGCATTTCTCTCGGCGTCACCTCGGATTCATAGCCCCAGCCGCACCAACTGATCTGGTAATCCGCATCATTGGGTTTGGCCAGGTCCCAGCCTTCGCGCTGCAGCACCTCGGAATAGAGATGCAATGGTTCGTAATAATCACCGGAATAGACAGCAATAAATCCCCGCGGGGTGGAATACGCTTCGCCGGGCTGCAGCGTCGTATCCGGCTCCAGCACCATGGAAGCGTCCACGTGGTTGTTGGCGGTGACGGCGACCGGCATGGAAAGGACCCACGGGATGGTTTCAATGTGGCCAATGGCTTCACCCACCTTGTCCGTCCAGAAGGCCACCACCGGAATTCCGCCACCCTCGCCGCCACGCTGCATGGCGCCCATCAGGTTCTGCTGTGAAAAGTGGCCTGAGATTTCCACCACGTCGTCTTTGCCCCACTTTTCACTCGAACCCTGGTAGGACCACATCTGGTAAGGCGGCACGGAAGCATCGGCCAGAGAAGCGTCCAGACGGTGGCGGTTGGCAACCACTTTGTCCAGGTGGAGGGGTTCTTTGCCGGCATTTTTATAGGAAGTGGACTCTATCAGCAGGCGGGGAAAATCATCGTAAGCCTCAAACACCAGTGTTTCCTCGATGGCCGCGCCGTCCTTCTCCTGGCTGCGGCCTGTGATCTCGATCCGCTTGCCGCGTTCGCCCAATATGCCGCGCGCCTCGGAAATCCTGACGTGATCAAAATCGAGAGTAAAGCCGGCCAGCTCTTTTCCCGCCACGGTCACTGAGCTCGACGGCTCGGACCCGGCGTCACCGGGATCATCCAGGGTCAGGCGTTTCCCCTGTTTCAGCAGATAAGCCTGGACGTAGCCGGAGGGCCGAATCTCAAATTCCGCCGAGGGCGTCCGGATGGTGACCGGGCCTCCGGGATTCGCAGTGACCACAACCTTCGAAGCGCCTGGTTTTGTGGGCGATGGGCCTTCCTGGCAGGCCGTGATAACCAGCGCGCACGCCAGCACCAGACATGCAAGTGTTAAGCGGAAACAGGATGTTTGGCGCATGAACTCTGTCCTCCCGGAGCAAGCGTGTGGGACTCTGTGACGGTCCGTGAGGCGATTATACTTCAAGCGAATCTTTGCCCGCCACGGGCTCGGTTGGACTGCCCTCTTGATTCGATCGGAATAAAACCAGTAAAAAGCCGTTGAAAAAACAACCGTCATGCTGATCCCGCAGAGCGGGAGAAGCATCTGCTTCATCATCCTAAACCAAAGCAGATCCACCACGGAGTTTACGCTGAGGGCCAACAGCAGATTCCTCTCCCGCTCTGCGGGCTCGGAATGACGACCGAACGGGATCAGGATGCCGTAGCACAGGAAGTTTCTTCAACAATATGTTAAGTGAGGCCCCGGGATTTCGCTGAAGCAAACTGCATTCACGCGGTCACTATTGCCGGGCGCCCTCATAGCAGCCCAGCACGCGAAGAAAGTTAGTGACTTCCTGCAGATGTTCCAGCGCCTTCCTGCAGCGCTCTTCCCTGATGTTGCCGGCGAAATCCAGATAGAAGAAATACTCCCACGGCCGGCCGCTCACGGGCCGGGACTCCATCTTGCTGAGGTCGATATCGCGCAGCGCAAAAACGCTGAGGCATTTGTACAGAGCGCCCGGAACATTGCGGGTGGAAAAGACAATGGAAACCTTGTCGGCCTGTCGCGAAACAGCCGGCCTGCGGGAGAGCAGAAGAAACCGCGTGAAGTTCTCGGGGTGGTCTTCAAGATGTGTCTTCAGAATGCGCGCGCCGTAAAAAGTCGCGGCCACGCGGCTGGCAATGGCGGCGGAGCCTGCAGGATGCTCCGTGGCCAGCATCTTGACGCTCCCGGCCGTATCGTAGAAAGGAACTCTTTTAACTATTGGATGCGTTCGAAAGAACTTGTTGCACTGGGCCAGGGCGACGGGATGCGAATAGACGCTCTGAAGGTTCCGCAGGGTGGTGCCCGGGAAAGCGATCAGGTTGTGAACGATGTGGAGTTTGACTTCGGCCACGATGTGCAGGTCGTTCTTCAGTAGCAGATCGTAGTTTTCATAAACCGAACCGGCCAGCGTGTTTTCAATGGGCGCCAGGCACCGCGTTGCTTTGCCCTTTGCCACGCTGGCGAACATGGCTTCAAA
>JAJYJL010000213.1:0-6002 GCA_021789565.1 Acidobacteriota bacterium | reverse complement strand
GCGGCCCAGCAGTTTGTAAGCGGCTTCTTCGCTGAAGGCCCCCCGCTCGCCCTGGAATGCAATCGTCTCTTTTTTCATGCCGGCCGTCGTTCTCCTGCCCGCTCCACTCGATAAGGTAGTGATGCTATCACGGCGCAGGACAGGGAACAACGGACTGCAATGACGGAGATTGTCCTGATTTCAATTTCACAACCCTGCAAAGGGGTGGACAATGAATAGACCAAATAATGCAAGAAAAAATCGATTCGCCTGGTATCATTCCCGAGCCAAACGGTGTAACTCACTTGACAGCAAGTGCCGCCGTGCGGAGGTCCAACAACATACGGCAGGTGGGAGAATCGGCGGGATCGCCGCCTAGCGGCACGATCCCGAATTTGGAGTACCAGCTTACTGCATTTGGATATGCGTCCACTATTAAACACCTGCAACCTATTGTCTGAGTGAGTTCCAGCGTCCTCTTAATTGCATCTCCCAGGAGTTGGTGACCGATTCCTTGGTTTTGGAATTGCCGGCTTACGGCAAGACGAGCTAGAAGCACGGCAGGTACGTCCTTATAGGGGAGGTTCCTTAAATTTGGAAATTCAACGAGTAAGTAGAAAGGAATCGAAGTCGCCGCAAGGGTATAGTAGCCAAGGATAATGAACGGCTGGTCCTGCTCGCTAGCGACATATGTCGTGCCGACAAGGTGCTTGAATTGGTTTTGTCCAGCGAAGAGCCTCAAATACTTGTTAAGTTCCGGGTCTCCGCAATCAAAAGCCGCCCTATCGTGATCTTTGGCCAGCCGTCCGATATTTAGCCGCAAGTGTCCCCTCTAAGAGCCAGAGAGCGCCTTTATCAAGCTGGGAGACGGTTCCTCGGGATTGTTCGAAAGCACTTCATGGATTCGATGAAGTTGCTTCGGTGTCCATTGCAGTTCAGCGTAGGGAGGTACGTGTGCGAACGCCGCACATTCTACAACAGCGGAGGCGAGTTCGCGCATGGGAGTATTATCACTGATGCTGACAATTTTTCGCCCGGCCTGCCTTTCCCCCAATACCCATTTAACGATTGTTGCGGCTTCTGTAAGTAGCTTAGCATTGCTGTTGACCCCAAGCTCCGCCTTGACGGATTCTACAAAGGCCGCTTCAGGCAGGGGAAGATCGGCGCGAAATGGGGCGGTCGGGGTCTTGCTCTTTTTACGCATATTACCTCTTTTCGGCTTATTCCAGGTCATCTATATGCAGAAAACCGGCACTATCTCTACCTGATATCGTATGCTTTCATGCCGGAAAAAGTCAAGACTTTGGACCATTTGCTCTCAAGTTACTGGTCAATAGTGACTTAGCCGTGGATCAAGTCAGGAGAGTATCCAATGACGGCATCGGCGCGGGAGAGCGGAATCGAACCACCGTTAGACAAAGGGATTATGATCTTCCGGCCGGGGCGGAGAAGTCTGGGGGCTGCCCATCAATCCCCGGAAAAAGAATTCTACGCAGCCCTGGGTCAATTCTTCCTGCGGGATGGGGCCGTCGGGATGGTACCACTGGTAGAGCCAGTTGATAATGCCCAGAAGGTTGAAGGCGGCCAGGGCGGGTGAAATCAGGCGTTCGTGGCCGGACTGGTCCTGGACCTGGGAAATCAGGTCCTCGAGATAGTGGATGTAGGCTTTCTTGCGCGCATTAATCTTCTTGCGAAGCGCGCCCTTCAGCGAGCGGTTTTCGTGCAGGATCACGGTGATTTCCTGATCGCGGGCGCGGACCACCAGATCGATGTGTCCGATGATGGTCTGGCGAAGTTTCTCCTTCGGGTCCTCGATCGATTTCACCTTTTCAAGAACGCTCTCGTCGAGGATATCCATGCCGTAGTTCATGATCTCAAACAGCAGCCGGTCTTTGCTGCCCACGTGATGATAGAGTCCGGCCTTGGTGAGCTTGACGGCCTCCGCGATCTCCTGCATTGAGGCGCCGTCGTAGCCTTTTTCATAAAAGACGCGCGCGGCAATGCGGCAGATTTCCCGAAGCTTTTGTTTGGGGTCAGGAGTTTCGGCCATAGAAACCACCCCTTCCAGTTATTGCGCCGTCAGTCTACCATAGAGCGGGCGGGCTGCGGGAATGCGCGCAGTTAATTTTGGCCAGCCGTGCCCGGCCTCTCCGCCCGGCCACTGGGCGCCGGGGCCGGCACAAACTGTGGAGCGCCGGGGAGAAAATTTCCTGCTCCAGTTGCCGGCGGCGAGCGCCGTTGTTGTGGATTTCCGCAAATGATCTTTTCCGGAGTTTTTAGCTCGTAACCACGCACAGTGGCGCCAGGACTCGGGTGAGCGTGCCCACAGGAATTTCTGAGAAAAGTGAAAAAGAAATCATTAAAAAACCTTTGACTTCGGCCATAACTTCTACTACAATAGTACGTAATATAGTGCCAATAATGGTGTTAAATATAGCGTCATTACCTACTACAGAGTAACCGTTGGGCGGCGATACATAGGGGCCTGGAGGGGGACTCTTTGTGACCGCGATTGTAAAAACCCGCACCTTTTCTCTCAGTACAATTCACTCTCACTCCATCCCGGCATTGCGGCGCAGGAATTGTGAACCCCCTTCCTACCGAACCATCCACAAACGCCGGAAGGAGGAATTCTAATGAAGTTGGGGATCATAAGCCCGCGGGTCCTGATCAGAAGGGCTCTTGCGACTTTTCTCGCCAGCACCGGGGCTGCTCTGGTTGTAATGGAAGGAGGGGACCTCCGCGAATGTCTTGATGAGATTAAACTCTCTCAGGCTGAGATGCTGATTGTGGATTTGTGCGAACAGGGACTGGACTCATGGCCCGATCTTATACCTCTCGGACTTGCTGCCAAAGTGGTGGTTCTGGTGGATGATCTTGACAGCTCATTTTACGCCCGCGCATTCGAGCTTGGAATCTGGGGTTGCCTTTCAACAAAGCAAAGCCCGATGGTTTTCCAGATGGCCCTCAACTCCGTGGCACAGGGCGAGCGGTGGAGGCCCCAGCAATCGGTTATGAAGGGCCTCGAGGAGAAGCACGAGCAGGGCCTGGAGGTTCCTGAAGAACTGACGCCGCGGGAGTGGGAAGTGTTGGGCTTTATGGCCAACGGTTTCCGCAATAAGGAAATTTCCGCCCGGCTCAACATCAGCCAGGAGACTGCCAAGTTGCACGTCAAGTCGATCTACCGGAAGCTGAAGATCAATGGCCGCAGGGACGCTATTTTCCGCTACTTTGAGTCCGTTCACCCTCTGGACAAGCAGGGCGCTCCGGTGAAGAACCGTGCGGATGTACCCTCCCGGTAAGTCCCGCACAAGGGCCTGGCAGGAGAAGTGAATCACCAGGCTTCCACTCTTTTATGGAGCGTTGGAATGTTGATCCGGGTGGAAGCGTGAGCTTTCCCGGATAGATGGTTTCGCCGCCCATCCTGGTTCCGCAATGGACTTTCCAGGCCCGCTTATCCCCACAAAATCACCCTGAAATGCGAACCAAATCCCCCCTTTGGGGGATTGCGCTCAAGGGGAAGATTCGATAGGGTGCGTTCAGCAAAAGTTAATGTCAGCGCACACTATATCAAAGGAGTTGACGAGCCCGTGTCAGCTTGTTTAGGACTGAGCGGAATGTTAGTTGCCCTGGATCTGTTTTAATTGCGGAAAAGGGAAACGGTGCGAGCACCTGCCGGAGCCAGATCAAAACCTTGATGGGGGCAGAGTGTATTCGAGAGCGCAACAACAATCACCTTGCAACCTCCCGTCTTGACCTTGTGCATCCACCAGCCGTGCCCGGAAACCTGGACCACCGGACCTTGATTCAGTGCGGATGTACCCGGATTGCGCTGCGAACCTCCGGGTAGGTCCTTCTTCCCATTTTCAAAAGGTTCGCAACAGGTGGTAGCCGGTGAAGGCCGCTGGTGGGCTATCCACGTTTTACTGCAAGGCTCACCCTCGCTGCTTTCAACTGCCAAGCCAGCGTAACGACTTACAGGAGCAGTTGTCCTGTGAGTGACAGGGCGGAGCCTCATGCTTATAGACCGCGGCCGGAATGAAAAAACGCAGGGCCAGCCGGACCAGGGCTGGCATGCGCTTTATACCCGCCACCACCATGAGAAATCAATTGCCCGGACCTTGACGGCGAAAGGTTTTACAGTTTTTCTGCCGCTTTATTCCGCCCCGCGGCAATGGAAAGACAGGACCCAAATCATCCATCTTCCCCTGTTTCCCTGCTACGTCTTTATTCAGGGCGGAGCGCGCCGTTACCTGGATATTGTGACCACGCCGGGCCTTCACGGTTTTGTCTGCTCCGCCGGACATCCCGCAGTTATTGCCCCGGGTGAGATTGACAGCATCCGCCAGGCGGTGGAAAGGTGCGTCAAAATCGAGCCGCACCCCTTTATTCACCGTGGCGACCGCGTCAGAGTCAGGTCCGGACCGCTCTCTGGAATCGAAGGAATTCTGGTCAGGAAGAAGAATTTCAGCCGGCTGGTCCTCACGGTTGAACTGCTGGGGCAGGCGGCTGCGGTGGAGGTGGATGTTTCCGCGGTGGAGCGGGTCCGTTCACCGGGTAAAATTCATTGGGCTGTGCCGCACGGTGAAAGGCTCCATGCTGATGCGCGCGCGTAAAAATCTGCTGAGAGGTTTCACCCATCCTGCACGGCCGGCAACCGCCGCTCTCGTGCCAATGACCATGGAAGGGCCCGCCTGGCGGCAAGCCTCAACTAGCCGCCCAACCCCCACAGGGGCCTGGCTGTTGCTGGCGATTTTATGCTTGTGTTTTCCGCTGCGCCTCCACAGCCAGGCCCCTGTTTCAACCAGCAAAACGCCGGCTGACGGGGCCGCGTCGCGGCGGACATCCCTGGCGCCGGACGCTTCCGCCAACGCGGAGTACCTGATTGCTGATGATGACGTGCTCGACATTTACGTAGTTGACGTTCCCCAGTTGAGCCGGGACTACCGGGTGGCCACTGACGGCACCATCACCATCCCCTTGCTGGCCTTGCCCGTCAAGGCCGAGGGGCTCACGCTCAACCAGTTGTCAGCCGTCATCTCGCAGCGGCTGCACGCCGCCGAGCTGGTGGACCGCCCGCACGTGGTGGTGAGCGTCAAATCATCGCCGGCGCACGCCGTGGCGGTGGCAGGCGCCGTCCGGGCCCCGCAGATCTACCCCGTTCTGGGACCCACCACTTTGCTCGACGTCCTTTCGCAGGCGGGGGGCCTTGCTCCGGACGCCGGCGGCACGGCCATCATCACCCGTCACGACGAGGCCACGGCGACTTCGTGGCTTACCGGTGGTTCCGGCGTTCTGCCGGCCGAAGGCGCCATCAGGGTCGATCTGCAAAAGCTGCTGGCCACGGGCGACCCCAGCCTCAACCCCACCATCTACCCGGGAGACAAAGTCACCGTGCAGCGCGCCGGCGTGGTGTACGTTGTGGGCGCCGTCCAGCGTCCCGGCGGCTTCCCCATCAGCAACGGCGGCGAGGGCATGACGGTGCTGCAGGCCGTGGCCCTGGGCGAAGGGTTGAAGCCCACGGCGCTCCAAAAGAAAGCCATGATCATCCGCCGGGGACGGCAGTTTCCGGCGGGGCGCGAAGAGATTCCCGTCAATCTCAAGCTCATCCTCTCCGGCCACGTCTCCGATCCCGGCCTGGAGGCCAACGACATTCTGTTCATCCCCGACAGCGCTTCCAAACGCGCCTTGCGCCGCGGCGCCGAGGCCGCCATGCAGATTGCCACCGGCATTGTGGTCTGGGGGCATTATTAGTCCCGGGGATTATTCATGAAGCAGCAGGGCTCAGTGAAAGGGCACGACTTCAGTCGCGGCCTTTGACAAAAACGTGAAACCAACCCTCCGAAGAGAAAGGACACGACATTAGTCGTGGCCTTTGACAAAAACGCGAAATCAATCCTCCGAAGAGAAAGGACACGACATTAGTCGTGGCCTTTGACAAAAACGTGAAACCAACCCTCCGAGGAGAAAGGGCACGACTTTAGTCGTGCCGTAAACGCATCCCTTTAAACGCGGCTTTAGCC
>JAJYJL010000212.1 GCA_021789565.1 Acidobacteriota bacterium | reverse complement strand
CAGGTCCGTATGTCTCAAGTTTTGTGGACTCTTTCAACGCTGTAGACCCCCTCGATTCGCCGGAGCGATGACACTATCTTTTCCAGATGCTCCTTGTCAACGATGTCAACCGTGACCTCAATCGAGGCCTGGTTATCGCCGGTGCGGGCTTCAATATCCTGAATATTGGAACGGTCGCTGCTGATGGCGGCCGTAACCTCAGCTAGCATCCCCTGGCGGTCAGTGGTCAGAAGGGTCAGGCGCACGGGGTAGAAAGTGTACTTCGGACCGGACCATTCAACGTCAATGCGGCGCTCGGCATCGTACATCAGGTTCTGAACATTCGGGCAATTTTTGGCATGGACGGAAATTCCTTTGCCGCGTGTAATGTAGCCCACAATCTCGTCGCCTCGAATCGGATTGCAGCACTTGGCGCGGTAGACCATCAGGTCCCCATGGCCGTGCACCTGGATGGCCGCTTCGGAGTGGAGCCCGAGGACCCGCTTAAAAGTACTGGTCAGTCGCGACGGCTGGCCGGGCTCGTGACCTACTTCCGGAGTGAGCTTCGATAGCACCTGCCGCGCTGAATACTTGCCGAACCCGATGCCCGCCAGCAAATCGTCCACCAAGCTACAGCCATACTCCTTCCCGACCCGCAGGTAGTCTTCCTCCGTGATCTTTTTCAATACGACGTCGTACTTTCGCGCCTCTTTCTCAAGCAGCTTCCTGCCGATTTCAAGAGCCTGTTTCCGTTGCTCGATGTTGATCCAATGCTTGATCTTGTTTCGCGCCCGCGAAGTTTTGACGCCCACCAGCCAGTCGCGGCTGGGTGTCTGGGTGGACTGCGTCGCGATTTCAACGATGTCACCATTCAGCAGCTTGGTCTTCAGTGGAACGATGCGTCCGTTAACCTTCGCGCCGACGCAATGGTTCCCGACCTCCGTGTGAATGGCGTAGGCGAAGTCAATCGGCGTCGCCTCACGCGGCAGAACAATCACTTTGCCCTTTGGCGTAAAGGTGTAGACCTCCTGTGGGTAGAGGTCAATTTTGAGGGTTGAGAGGAAATCATTCGAATCCCTCATCTCCTTCTGCCACTCCACAAGATGACGCAGCCAGGCGAAGCGTTCCGCGTCCTGAACGGAGGTCCCATGCCCGTCCTTGTATTTCCAATGCGCCGCGATACCTTCTTCGGCCACGCGATGCATCTCTTCGGTTCGGATCTGGACTTCAAAAGGCTGGCCGTGCGGGCCTATAACGGAGGTATGGAGCGATTGGTAAAGATTAGGACGCGGGATAGCAATAAAGTCCTTGATTCTGCCCGGAACCGGCCGCCAGGTGTTGTGGATTACACCCAGCGCCGCGTAGCAGTTCTTGACGTCGTCGGTGATGATGCGGACCGCAAGCAGGTCATAGACCTGCTCGATGGCGATATTCTGTTTCTTCAGTTTCTGCCAGATGCTATAGAGCCGCTTGACCCTGCCCTCGACCCTTGCGGGAATCGAGTTCTCTTTCATCTTGCCCTCAACCAGGCCCCGGACCTCAGCCAGGAAATGTTCATTTACCTTCCGCCGGCTCTCCACAGATTTCTTGACTTCCAGGTAACCATCCGGCTCAAGGTGACGGAACGAGAGGTCCTCAAGTTCCCCGCGGATTTTGCCCATGCCCAGACGATGAGCGATCGGCGCATAAATTTCCATCGTTTCGTGCGCGATGCGCTGGCGCTTGTCGGGCGTCAGGTATTCCAAGGTCCGCATATTATGCAAGCGGTCCGCCAGTTTCACCAGGACGACCCGGACATCGTCCACCATCGCCAGCAGCATCTTGCGGAAATTTTCGGCCTGCTGGTCTTCGGGGCTGAGGAAATGGATCCGGCTGATCTTCGTAACGCCTTCAACAATGTGGGCGACTTCAGGGCCAAACTGCTCTTCCAGCCCCTCGATACTGGTCGGAGTATCCTCGACCACGTCATGCAGCATGCCGGCAGCCAGGCAAACCATGTCCATCTGCATATCCGCCAGGATACTCACAACCTCTACGGGGTGAGATACATAGGGCTCCCCCGAAAGGCGGCGCTGGCCCTGATGCTTTTCCTCGCAGACCTGGTAGGCATTGCGCAGCAGGGCGAGATCGTCGCCCGGACGGTAGACCTGGACCTTCCTGAGAACAGTCTCAAACTGCATCGTACTCACCCGTTTTATTCTAGGCCACAGATGTTCAGCTATTCAAGCAGCCTTCTTCTGCTTCGAAATCCGGCCTGAGTGTCAGGTTTCTGAGTTCAATGGAATGGCCCTTCGCGGAACGCCGGATGGCCTTCGCATCAATGACCTCAGCGCTGCACACGCCGCAATTGAGGAAACATCCAGTCCGGTCAGCATTACGATTTGTTTCAAAAATTTCCGTGCAGCGAACGGCTTATCCCATCGCCCTCCGTTCATGTATATTAGAGAAAGAGGCAAGCGGTTCAACCTGGACCCTCTCTGACACTCGATGGACTCCTGTAAATCAGAGCTGGATCAAGAAACAAAGCGCACTGCCGAGACCCCCGGCCGCATCACGATGTTCCGGTCGCTTTACCACCGGGATTTCTCGATCTTCTGGGCGGGGAACTTCCTCTCAAACATCGGCACCTGGATGCAGAACATTGCTCTCGGATGGGTTGTCCTGCTGATCTCTAACTCAGCCTTCCTCCTGGGTTTGAACGGATTTCTTGCTCAGATCCCATCGCTCTTCTTTGCCCTGCCCGGGGGCGCCATCGCTGACCGGCTGAACCGTCGCAAGCTCATGTTGATTACGCAAACCTCAATGATGCTCCTGGCTCTGCTGCTGGCGGTCCTCACGTCTTTCCGCCAGATCACCATTAAGGAAATCATGGCAATCAGCTTCATGACTGGGGTTGCCTCAGCGCTGAACTACCCGGCTTATCAGGCATTGATTCCCGATCTGGTTCCCCGCGACGACTTGATGAACGGCATTGCTCTCAATTCTGCTCAATTCAACATGTCGAGAGCGATTGGCCCCACGGTGGCAGGACTGGCATTGGGAGCGTTTGGCGCAGCCACCTGTTTCTACCTGAATTCTATCAGCTTTCTGGCGTTGATCGTCGCATTGCTTCTGATTACCATTCCGCCGGTCCAACGGGAAGAGGGCCATCGGTTCTGGCATTCCATGCTCGAGGGCATTCGCTTCGTGAAGCAGCATCGAATGATCGTCGTTCTCCTGACGGTGCCAGCCTTTCTCAGCCTGCTGGGTCTGCCCTTCATCGTGCTGATGCCGGCCGTTGCACGCAACCTGATTGGCGTGGGTGCTTCAGGGCTGGGTTTTCTGATGGGAGGCGCGGGAGTGGGAGCAGTGGCGGCGGCGCTGTTCATAGCCGCACGGGGAACGCCCGAGCATTGCGGACGGATGATCTTGACAAGCGCTACGCTGTTTTCAATAGCGCTGATTCTTTTGGCGGGCGCTCACACGTTCTGGCTGGCGTTCCTTTTGCTCGCCATCATGGGAGCAACGATCGTGGGTACCCTGACGCTTGCCAATACGACCCTCCAGATGATCTCGCCGCCCGAGTTGCGAGGCCGGGTGATGGCCATGTATTACATGGCGATGACAGGATTTCTGCCGTTCGGCAGCTTGCAGGCGGGAGCGATTGCTCAGGAAACCGGCACGCGCTTTGCCTTGGGCCTTGGGGGGGCCGTCTGCCTGGTTTATTTCCTCATTCTGCAGATTGGACTCAGCCGTCTGGGGCGGGACGGGCAACTTTCAGACTACCCTGAGATTGACGGGTAAAAGGCCGCCGTTGCGGTGACATTCATCCAGAAGCAAATTACCTGGAAGCCTGAAGGTCTTTGTCGATCAACTGGTAGATCCGGTCCGGATTAAGCCCAATGACCGGCGTGCCGTTGATGAAGATCGTCGGCGTGCTCATGATGCCCAATTTTTGCCCTTCGTGCATATCGGCCTCAACGCGCGGCAGCGACGCCTTAGAATCCATGCAGACCGACAGTTTCAGCTCGTTCAGTCCTGCTCGCTGACCGAAATCCAGAAGCAACTGCCGGATGTTCGCGGCATTGATCATGCCCTGGCTCTCGAAAATGATGGAGCGATACCGGAAATAGGCCGCGGGGTCCAGCTGATAACCACACTCGTTGGCAATGGCGGCCTGCAGGGCCCAATCGTGAATGGTGACCAGCGGGAATTCCTTGAAGATGATCCGGATTTTATTGCCGTACTTCGGGATCAACTTTTCCTGGAAAAACTTGTGCGCCTCTGCGCAGGTGGGGCACTCCAGATCCGCAAACTCCACAATGGTTACCGGGGCGTCCGCCGGCCCGACGGTCGGCTGATTTCTCAGGTTGATTGTGCTTTCCACTTCCCTCCGCGGGTCGGCATTCAGGTTAAAGACGCTACCGATCACCGTGTAGCGCCCGTCCTTGGTGATAAAAGCGGGAGTTGCGGACTTCTTTTCTCCATTCTCGCCGGAAATGATCGCCTGATAAAAATCGGCGTAGTCTGAGTCGTGGAACGGCCCGACGGTCAGCTTGACGGCCGGAGGAACCTTAAACTTGGTCCTGACGTAATCAACAATTTTCTTGTCGGTCACGGCGGCATTCGCAGCAGGATCACGCTGCACGGTGGGCGAGGCGACAAAAACATCACCGATCACCATGTAGCGCCCATCCTTTGTGATAAGAGCAGGTTGCGCAGATTTCTTGGTTCCTTCCTGAACCGTAATAACCGTCTTATAAAAGTCGCTGAATTCGGAGTCCTGGAAAGGCGCAACGGTCAGCTTGGTGGATTTCGGAATGCCAAACTTCTCTCGCACATAATGAATAATCTTCTGATCCGTAGCCGAAGTATTGGCTGCAATCACAAACGGGACCGTCAGCAAACCGATAAGGGCAAATGACAGCAGCGCAAACACCCCTCTGCCTGCTAAGAATTTGTTCCAATGCCTTTTAATCAAGCTCCAAAACTCCTTTCGTCAATGAAACCCCGTTGCCCGGACACTGTCTGATTCTAACCGCGTCGAAGCCCAAAAATCAATTTGAACAGAAGGTTCCCTTACCCTGCCCGACACACACTTCCTGCGCATAGAGGCGGGCCGCGACGTGATTTTCCGCCGCGTTGTTGAGAACCGGCAGGGGGAGAACCTGAAAGCAACCGGGAAGATATTGCTTCAAAATTCAGACTTGCAAGATGTCTCTGTCGCGCGCCACCAGACTGTAGAGGATCGGGTTCACAAAAAAGCCCAGCAGTAGTGGCGAAATCAGACCTCCCACGATGACAATTGCAAACGGCCGCTGCGTGTCCGATCCGATCCCGTGTGACAAAGCCGCAGGCAGCAGGCCGAGACACGCGACGAGCGCCGTCATCATGATCGGCCGCAGGCGGAGCAAGGCAGCCTGATGCGTGGCTTCGCGGACGCCCTTCCCTTCCAGCCGCAGTTTGTTGATGTAGGAATAGAGCACGACCGCCATTTCGGTCGAGACGCCCATCAGCACGAGCAACCCCAGGACCGAAGAAACGCTGAAGGGTGTTTGGGTAAATTTCAGCGCCAGCAGCGCCCCCACGGGCTCCGTCGTCACCACACCGATAGCGATGGCGACGGGGAACTTGAAGTTTCCGTACAGGGCGAAAAGGATCAGGAAGATCAGCAGCACGGTCAGCGGAGCGATCACGTCCAGCTGTTTTCTGGCCGTGACATATTCGCTGTATTCGCCGCCCCAGGTGACGTGATAGCCCTGCGGCAACGATCGCACAATCGGCGCAATGGCCCGCTGGCCGGCAGAGACGGCGCCGGCCAGGTCGCGGCCCTCCACGCTGTACTGGATGCCGATGTAGCGAGAGTTGTCCTGCCGGTAAATAAACGCGGCCCCGTTGCCCACACTGATGTCTGCCAGGTCCTTTAGGGGGATCTGCTGGCCATCCGGCGCGCCCACAAGCAGATTGCCGATGGAACTGGGATCTGAACGGAACTGGGGCTTCATTCGCACAATCAGGTCAAACAGTTTTTCGCCCTGGATCACCTGCGTGCCGGGCTCGCCACCGATCGCCGCACCAATCACCGCCTCGACATCCGAAACATTCACACCATACCGCGCAATCTTTTCCCGGTTGATCTGGATCAACAGACTGGGCTGCCCCAGTTCACGAACGACCACAAGGTCAGCAAAACCCGGCACGTTCGCGAGGGTCGTCTTGACTTTCAGCGCGGTGTTTTGCAGCACCTGGAGATCCGGGCCATAAACTTTGACGGCCAGCGCACTCTTCAATCCCGTCAAGGCCTCGTCCACGGCATCTTCGGCCGGCTGAGTGAAATTGAAGATGATGCCCGGGAAAGTGATGAGCTTGCTGTTAATGGACTTGATGAGTTCCGCTTTGTTCCGGATCGGCCCTGTCTTCCAGGATTTGTCACTGTAGGGCTTGAGGCCGACGTAAAACTCGCAGTTGAAAAATCCCGTGGGATCGGTGCCGTCATCAGGTCGTCCCAACTCCGAGCCAACCTCCGTCACCTGTGGGTAGGCCATCAGAATCTTGCGGACCTGCGGAGCGATCTTTGCAGCCTCCTGCCAGGAAATCGTGTACGGCATGGTCGCCCGGACCCACAAGGCGCCTTCATCGAGGTGCGGCATAAACTCGCCGCCAATCAACGGGACCAGCATCAGCGTGCCACCAAAGATTGCCAGCGCAACCCCCATCGTCAGTGCGCGATGGTCGAGGGCCCAGTCCAACTGCCGGCCATAAATGCGCTTGACCCACTCGAACGGCCGGTTCACTTTTTCCTTAACTCCCGCCTTGAACCAGTAAGAGATGAGGACCGGTACCAGCGTCAGTGAAAGCAGCAGCGCGCCAACCAGCGCATAAGACATGGTATCGGCCATAGGGTGAAACAGCCGGCCGGATGCGCCCCGCAGCGCGTAAATCGGCAGATAGCCGGCAATGATGACCGCGACCGAATAGAAGACCGGGCGGTCCACGTCATGCGCCCCGGCAAGAATGGCTTCTTTCAGGTCATAGTTCTGGCCTGCGCGCAATCCGAGTTCGCGGTAGATGTTCTCCATCATCACCACGGTGCCGTCAATAAGGATGCCGAAATCGATAGCGCCTATTGACAGCAAGTTGGCCGAAACGCCTTCCAGGTGGAGGAACACAAAGGAGAACAATAGACAGAGCGGGATGGTGAGGGCAGTTATAATTGCCGCACGTACACTCACCAGGAAAAAGATGAGCACAATCAGGACCAGTATCATTCCCCGCAGCAGGTTGTCCTCCACTGTCGAGGTGGTCAAATCCACCAGGCCGCTGCGGTCGTAAAACGTGTGGATTTTTACATCTTTGGGCAAAACCTGGGAGTTGAGATACCGGGTTTCCTGCTCGACGCGCTGCAGGACGTATTGCGTTTGCTCGCCGGTTCGCATCATGATGACGCCTTCGACAGCGTCGTCATTATTCATAAAACCGAATTCGCCCAGGCGCGGCGCGTGACCGACCTCCACCTTGCCAACGTCCTTCATATAGACCGGGGCGCCTTTGTGGCTGGCCACTACGATATTGCCAATATCCTGGGTGTCCCGGATCAGCCCGATGCCGCGAACGTAATAAAACTGTCCACCCTGCGAGTAGAAGCCTCCACCCGTGTTGGCGTTGTTGGCTGAGAGGGCGTTCAAAACCTGCGGAACCGTTGCGTGATAACTGTAAAGCTGAGTGGGGTCCAGCAACACCTGGTACTGCATCGTAGTTCCGCCAAAGCCGGAATCATCCGCCACTCCGGGGACCGAGCGATAGGCATGGTTCAGGACCCAATCCTGAATGGTCTTCAGTTCCTGGGGCGTGCGGTCGGGGCTTTGAAGAACGTAGCGGTAAATCAGATCGCTGGGACTCGACAGCGGAGAAAGTCCCGGCGTTACACCGGCTGGCAGGGAAGCGCCTGAAAGTCGCTCGAAAGCCTGCTGGCGGCAGAAATACTTATCGGTGCCAAACTGGAACGACATGATGACATCGGAAAGGCCGTAAAGTGAGATCGAACGCATTGTGTCAAGGTTCGGCATGCCGTTCATTTCAACTTCAATCGGCACGGTAATCAGGCGTTCAACTTCCTCAGAGGCGTGCCCCGGCCACTGAGTAATGATCTCAACCAGAGGAGGTGAAAGATCAGGGTAGGCATCCACAGGCATCTTCTCAAATGAGAGGACCCCGCCGACAATCAGAAACACCATAAGGACAAGGATGAAGAATCTCTGGTTCAGAGCAAATTGAACAATGCGATGGATCATAATGAGTTCAATCCCGGCATAAGATATTCCGGCTTACCGAAAGGAAGCCCCATCATTGAGTCAGCGACCTGGCAAATTGCAGGAACAGGCTCCCGTTACCAACCACTTTGTCACCCTCGTTGAGCCCGCTGAGAATCTGCGTCTGTCCGTTCTCGCTGTGCCCGATCGTCACCAGCCGGCGGGAGAACTGGCTGGTCCCCGACAAAACATACACAAACGGCTCGTTCACATCGTTCCTGAGAACAGCATCATTGGGGACTGTCAGCGCCTTCGTCTGGCCAGACTGTACAATGGCCGTGACATACATATCCTTCTTGAGCATTCCATGAGGGTTGTTCGTAACAATGCGCACTTTCAGAGTCCGCGTATCCGGATCAAGCGCCGGAGCTATATAGGAAATCCGGCCGTGAAAAACCGTCGGGAAAGCATTGGTCTCAACCGTCGCAGCATCGCCCAGGTGAATAGCCGAAAGGTCATTCTGATAAACATTCACCAGCACCCACACCGTGCTCATGTTGGAAATCGTGAACACCTGGGTCGCGCCACCCTGGATCACCTGCCCGGGCTGCACCAGCCTCTCCACAACCTCCCCGGCAATGGGCGCGAGCACAGGAATCTTCGCGGTTGCGGGGCCATCCTCCAGATGGCTGGGGTCACTGACGCCGACCACCTGCAACGCCTGCTCAGAAGCCTGCAGGTCAGCCATTGCCTGATTGCGGGTGGATTGGGCCTGAAGCAGATCAACCTGCGCGACGGCATGGTGAGTGTAGAGGTCCTGGTCACGCTTCAGAGTGGATTGGGCCAGCATGTAGGCGTCATGGGCCTTCAGGTAGTTTGACCTCATTTGAGCATAATCAGGGCTGCTGACGTAAAGCATCGGCTGGCCGGCCCGGACCATCTGGCCGGGATAGACCAGCACCTGCGTCGCCGGTCCGCTCACTTGACTGATCACCGGCGTCGTCTGGAAAGCGTTGTAAGCCACCGAGCCGGGCAGGCGCAGCACCACCGGAAAGGCCTGCTGCTCGGCGGTAATGATCTGCACATGTGCCATCTGGTCCTGCGGCACGCTAAACAGTTCCGCCTGGGCTGCCCCCGATGAACCGTAGGCCGTGGTCCTCGCGGCGCTCGGCCCGGAATCGTTGTTCCCGCAGGCCGAAAG
>JAJYJL010000211.1 GCA_021789565.1 Acidobacteriota bacterium | reverse complement strand
TCGCAAGTGTAGCCTGTCCCCAGGGTGGAGCAGTCTGCGTCTGTAGAGCATGCGGTTGTTGTGGGAGCTTCCGTACACTGGCTAAGCTGGGAGAACAGTTGACTGCTGATGGATTGGAAACGCTGGTCATAGACCACGCATCCGTTGCTATTGCCGCCCAGCACACTTGCTCCAGCGGCGGGGGACCCGTTCGGGTTAGTGACCGTCAAGCAGACCTGGACGCCGACGTCGGCGCTGGTGGAACTGAGCGTGGTGTCGATTTTGGTATCAGTGAAAAGACCGGTCACCATCGAGGGCGTGACCAGCAGCGCAGTACCGCTGCCGTTGGATAGTTTGATGGGTGTCGAAAGTGAAACGCATTGCGTACCGTTTGCCGTAGGTGTACATGTCGAGGAGAGCGCTCCCGTTGAGTCATTGAGAGTGCAGACGGTTTTGTAAATCTGAGCACTGAAGTTGCCGCTGCTCTGTGCAAAAGCCACTCCAGCTAGGAGCCAACACGTACATATAGCCCCTAAAATTGTTACTCCGAATTTCTTCATGTATATTCCTCCTTGTTCGGGCCTCTAGATTCCTGGGACAAAAATGCCACCCCTACCGGGTGGCGGGACAAGCGAGACTTCCAGTGGGATACAGTTAGTGCAGGGATGCCAAACGAGCCCCTTCGCAAACCTGATAAGAAAGACTGGCTAAGTTTTGTAGTAATCACCGACGCCCGTTCTGGCCTATCGGTTGCTGGCTGGAACCTGGGTAGTTCTAAATATACCTTTGCGCGCAACGAGGACCGCGGGTAGTTGCGAACTGCCACATTTGCACCCCTGCAAGCGGCCCTCCCTCCGCGAAGATTTCGGTCTGAAGACGCGAAAATCTACCCTCAAAACCGTACAACCGCCGCGGGGCAATGTCAATCGGGCATTTACCCTGCCCGGCCTAAGGTAAACACCGGATACGAGGATTCACATGAATCCCCGCGTGCCGCCCCGCATATGGGATGCAAGTCCAACCAACACTGTGCTGACCGGCGTGGCGGCAAGGTTTCTGGAACTTTACGATTTTCTGCTACGGGCTTGGAATTCCAGCACCATGCAATGGGCTACGGATTGCTTGCGGGATCTTCAGTTGTGAGCCTGGGTGCGTAAACGCTGGGAACCACTGGCAATATAAGCGGACGGCGTTCTTTCGGGTGGATGATGCGGCGGGACGTCGAGGCCGCGGGCCTCACAATCGGAGGCCCGCGCCGGTACTCCTCCCTTACGGCATGCTGTTACTTTGCGGCGACGGCCTGGCTGTGGGGCGCCGGCATTGGGCCCGCAGCAGCACTGGTTCTCCGGCCGAGATTGAACACGCTCCGGGACATGACACGGACCCATCCGTGGCGTTCCGGCTCGATGATCACAGGGACCATCTCGACCACGTCGACTGCGTCGCCTCCGAGATCGGACGCCGACCGCAGGTTGGGGTCGTGCATCACGTCAAAGTGGACACCGGCGGCCATGTTGTATTTAACGATCATATTAAAACCATGCCTGCTGGCGTAACGAACTGCCTCGTCGCGGGTCTCCAGTGACTCTTTGTACTGTATCTCGGCGGTCCAATCAAAATCTGAGCTCGAAATTACTGCAATCTTGCCATTTGGATTCACCATGTCTCCCTCCCACGGGCTATTGAACCAGTAAACAGTTTGGCCCGCAATAGTCCTTAGGTACTACAACCCTTGGGGAGGTATGGAACAAGCGTCCTTTTGCGGCGGGAGGCAGGGAATCGGAGTGTGACCCAAGTCGGGGAAAATAGAATCGCGAGCCAATAAACCATGTTATGTCTATTGGTTAAGGGAACGAGGTCAAATTGGCGGCTGGCCGGCGAAACGAGTTGCGATACAAGGCTTAGACTTAAAACAATAGAAGGGTACGCTTGTTGGCAGCATCTCTTGGGACTCCGGCCGCCCGGTTACCTGTTGGTAAATCGGGCCGGTGCCGCCTCCTGGACCGAACGCGCCCGTCTGCAGTGCCCTGAAAAATTGTGCGGGTTGTGATCGCCGGTTCGGGGCCCAGAAACCGGCCCGGGACGCCGACGAATCTCTCTCGCGGCGGTCGCCGCTACTTTTCATACTCCAGCAGGGAAGAAACGCCACTGATCGAGCCATTGCCCACAATTTCGCCAGGCGACACGACCCAAAACACACCAGACCCCGTGGCTGGTGACGAAAAGATGAGCGTGCCACGTCCATTGGGCGCAACAGTATAGGTTCCGGTGAAATCCAAGTACTGGAGGTTACCAAATGTGACCACGTCCACGGTTGAGGTTAAGCCGCCCGCCCCATCGAAGGTCGTCAACCCAGAGTCGTTTTCCGCGCGCTCACTAACCGGCGGGCCGGTGTACGTCAGGTAAGTACCGCTCAGGGAGGCCTCGCTAAAGGGTCCCCCGGCTTGGCCCTTGAGGCGGCCGAACAAGGCGTTCGTCCCGGAGGTTTGCAATAGGAACGCTTCGTTGGGCTTGAAAAGGTAAGCAACATGGTTGAAAGTATCGCCTGACACCGTCTTCATCTGCACCTCTGAGCGCCCGCTGGGGGCAACGGTGTAAGAACCAGTGAAGGGCAGGTCCGCTGTTGCACGATTGTCGTCATAGATGCCGGTGACGGTGCCGGATGCATCAGGAACCATCTGTCCGACGGCAGAGTACACGAGTAAGCCACAGATAGAGAGGCAGGATCCTGTCGTGATGAAAACGGCGGGAGCGCTGAACGACGCGGCCGAGAAGGGTCCGTTCTGGCGCCGAACTTCTCCGCTCAAGACAGGTATGTCCGAGTCACGAGTGTCGATCTGGACCAGCAGGATTTTCTGATCGGAAATGACATAGTAGGCGAAGTTGTATGAGGATCCCCAATTCAGCTTTGCGGTGCCGCGGCCCGTGCTCGCGGAAGGAGCGCCAAACGAACCGGTCAGCTGGAGGTTTGCCGCAATGAGTTGGCCGGGGGCATCGCAGACGCCCGTTTGCCGGGCCCCGTCCGCGGACCCTCCAGTCAAGCCGCCCGAAGCGTCAGCATCGAATCTTCCCACGGCGGCCTGGCGAGCCACACCAAGAGTGCCAACCACTCCGAAGGCGTAAGGACCGGCCAGCGCCGCGAGAGAAAATGCAGCCTTGTCCTGCAACTCGAAGTAGCCGGAGCCGAATATCGGGGAGTCGGACTGAGAAGGATCATATCTAATGAATTTTCCTTTGGATTTGGAGGCGTCCAGGACCATATGAAAAGTGGCGATTCCCTGGGTGGTGACAAACGCTAAACTCCCATGGCCGTCAGCCCCAACACTGTAATTCCCAGTGAAAGGCAGAGCCGTGACGACACCCGACTGGGAGTTGATGTCCTCGACGCCTTGAGTGATGTTGCCCTGTGCATCGGCATGGAACCGGCCGGCAACGATTTCCTCATACATCCAGTAATAACCGTTTGTGATCGGAGTATTCCACCCATTGAAGGCGAAAGCATAGTCGCCCTCTGTTATTCCGCCCGCAGCCGCGACCGTGATATTTATTTCCGCCTTCCTGTTCGGATCCGACACTGAGCTTCCAGTAAGTTTCAGTCGGGCAGAATCAGACGCAGTGGCCGGAGCCGCGTACGTCACCGAAGCAGGGGCAGCATTGCTCAGCGTGCCGCAATTGTCGGAGCAGGCCGGATCCAAGGCCCAGGTGACCCCGGCGTGGTGAGAGTCGTAACGGACAGAGGCGGTGAACACCTGCGTCGTGCCGGGGGCGATCCAGGCTTCCGGCGGTGAGATCGTTAACATGATCGGCATCAGCACGAGTGCTGCGTAGTCAACCCTGCTTGAATCCGCCGCTGCGGCGGCATTAATCGTTACTGGGAGTTTGGCCGAAACTACTGAAGGGGCCGAATACAAACCTGAGGTGCTGATGGACCCGCAGGTATCGCCATTGCACCCGGAAATGCTCCATATGACATTGGTATTGGACGATCCGGTCACGGTGGCAGAGAATTGATGGGTCTCGCCGCCAGACAGAGTCAACGAATGCTCCGTGAGGGAAACCGATACAACGTTACTCTGGCTAGGCGTAGTGGGACCCGGCCCGCTTCCGCAGCCGCATAACATGCAAAGAATCACGAGACAAAACCCCAGCATCAGATAGCGAATTGGTCTGGCCATACGTACCTCCCCCTGCCGTCATGGACAGGTCTATTGGTAATTGGAGCGAATCCGGATGAACTCGCCGATACCTGCAACGTAGTCGAACTTGAGGCGAGAGGGCAATAGACGGAGGCTTAATTCCACCTTACATTTGTCTTACCGCGTATCCCATGGAAAACACGCCCCTTGACTCGAAAATCGAGCGGGCGTATTCTGCAGTTATAAGGCTCGCCGGAGGGTTTCCATGGCCGGCAAGGTTCACTTCGATTGTTTCGAAGTCGACCTGGATTCGGGCCAGCTCTACAAACGCGGGGCGCGAGTGAAGCTCCGCGAAAAATCTTTCCAGGTTCTGGCTTCGCTGCTCGAACATCCCGGAGAAGTTGTTACCCGCGAAGAACTGTATCGCCGTTTGTGGCGGGAAGAGGTGTTCGTCGATTTCGACAACAACCTCAACGCTGCAATCGCACGACTGCGCGAAGCGCTGAACGACTGCGCTGACGATCCGCGTTTTATCGAGACATTGCCCAAGCATGGTTATCGTTTTCTGGGAAGCGTTTCGTGTCGAATGTTCCCCGGACGAGCACCCACGACACGTCTGCTTGTGTTGCCCCTTGTAAACTTGAGCGGAGATCAAGCCGAGGAATACTTCAGCGATGCCATGACCGACGAGATTATCACCGCACTGGCAAACCTGGCACCCGAACATCTGGCGGTGATTGCCCGCACCACCGCCATGCATTACAAGGGCAGCCATAAAGACATCGCGAGGATCGCACGCGAGTTGAATGTGGATTACGTTCTGGAAGGTAGTGTGCGGCGCAACCATGATCAGGTCAGCATCAACGCGCAGTTGATCCAGGCCAGCGATCAGACGCACGTGTTTGCCCGGGGGTATAACGCAGAGATGCACGACATCTTTGAGCTACATAACTGTATTACCGGGGACCTTGCCCTGCATATCCCAACGATCGTGCAGGCAAAGCGCGAGGGCGCAGATCTGCCGGAACATATTCGAAAAAGGCCCACGGAAGACCTCGCGGCGTATAACCAGTATATTAAGGGCCGTTATGAAATGTGGAAAATGACCCCAGAGGCTATGAGGGAAGCGATGCGGCATTTCGAGGCGGCCCTTATGCACGATCCCAGGTTCGCGCTGGCCTGCAACTCCCTCGCTGAGCTCTATTGGTACCTGGGCCTATTTGGATATGCGCCCTCCAGAGAAACGGACCGGATCGGCAGGTCATACGTGCTACGCTCCCTCGATGCCGATAGCAGCTTGGCCGACGCCCATGCATTGCTGAGCTTCTATCCGGCAAAACGCGATTGCCCCAACGAGATCGATTACTACGACTGGGCGGAGATACAGAAGGAGGTAGCACTTGCCCGTAAGCTGGATCCAACTTCGTGTCTGGTTCGGCTTCGGCACGCAATGGTCCTGGCTGAACTCGGGAAGCCCGAAGAGGCCGTTGCTGAGCTGGAATTGATGCTTGAATCCGACCCGTTGTCACTCGACGCACGCAGTTGGCTTACGGTCATGCTCTACCTTTCGCGCAGGTTCGACCGCGCTGTCGAGCAGGCGCGCCGAAACATTGAGATGGAACCAGAGTACTTCGTGCCTTATGACGTTGCCGGCCAGGTTTACGTGAGCATGAAGAGTTTCGACGAGAGCGTCGCTGCCTTTCAAAAATCGATTGACCATTGCCCTGACTTGCCGATGCTGCAGGGATGGCTCGGCCTGGCGCTGGGATTGGGCGGGCACACCGCCGAGGCCCGAACAGTCCTGAAGCATGTCCGATCGATCGCCCGCGAACGGTACGTCCCCCCAACCTGTTTCGCCTGGATACACCTCGGTCTTGGCGACATCGACGAGGCCTTCGTCTGGCTGGAACGGGCTATTGATGCACCGGACCGCATGATCGAACCGATTAAGACCTACCCTTTTCTGGATCCCCTCCGTGCCGACCCGCGATTCACGGCCCTGCTGCGCAAGATGAACCTGGAAATTCAGGATCAGCCGGAGATGCATGCCGAGGGCCTTAAACGAACATCAGTCTTTTAATCCAAAAGAAATTGATTTCAGGCCAACGTGCGGAACAAAGGCAAGTGAGTGGTCGCCATTTGCAATTGTGCAGTGCGCGGCGGGCAGGCTGATGATACAATCGCGCCGATGCCTGAAATAAACCGTCCGCGACATCCTGCCCTGGTTCGCGTTACGCACTGGCTGACCTTCGCGGCCTTTGTGGCCCTGCTGGTTACCGGAGTTGAAATCCTCATCTCTCACCCGCGCTTCTACTGGGGCGAAACCGGCAACGTCAATATGCGTCCGTTCCTTACAATACCGATTCCGTCGTCGCGTGCTTCGGTGCCGACCGGTTACGGCTATGTGCTCCCCGACCAGAATGGCTGGAGCCGGGCCCTCCATTTTGAGGCCGCATGGTTGGCCGTTCTGACCGGTCTGCTTTACCTCGTCTTCGGATTCTTTGCGGGGCATTTTCACCGAAGCCTGTGGCCGGCACGCTCTGACCTATCAGCGGAGAATCTTGCCAGTTCCATCACGAACCATTTTCGCTTCAAGCGCCCGCCAGAGGATGAAGATTGGTCGTACAATGTGCTGCAACGTCTGGCGTATCTGCTGGTGATTTTCGTTCTATTCCCGCTGGTGATCTGGACAGGTTTAGACCTGTCTCCCGCTTTCACTTCAGCGTTTCCGCATGCGGTTACAATTCTGGGCGGGCGGCAATCTGCACGCACGCTGCACTTCTTTGTTTCCATTGGACTGGTGCTCTTTCTTCTGGTCCACGTTGTTATGGTTTATCTTGCAGGATTTCGGAAAAGGGTACTCGCCATGATTACCGGCCGGCTTCCGAAACCGATGGAGCGGTCATGAGCAAGATTTCAAGGCGCAAACTTATCACCACAGGGCTGGCGGCTGTTGCTGGAGCATCCGGCCTTGGAGTGGCTGCCAAACTTGCGGAGCGGTATGGCCTGGTGCCGCCTGATGCCGGCACGCTGTTTGGCCCCGGCGAAACGCTCACCTATGCGGCGCAGCGGTTATTGACCCGCCACACCATGGCGCGCGAGTTTGCCCAAAGCCAGATTTCAAAACGTCCGTTCGCCAACCCGGTTGCTCCTCTTGGCACGGAGTTCCAGCGGGTCCAGGCGGGAGGATTTGCGGATTGGCGCCTCACGGTGGACGGCATGGTTGCGCGACCGGCATCGTTTTCGCTTGCGCAACTCAAGGCTTATCCGCGTAGCAGTCAGATTACTCTGATCGCGTGCGAAGAGGGTTGGTCTTACATCGCAGAGTGGAGCGGCGTCCAGCTCTCGCAGATCCTCGATGCAATCGGAATTTTGCCCCATGCGCGCTACGTTGTCTATCGTTCGTTTCAAAAGGACTGGTGGGACAGCCTGGACATGGCTGATGCCCTGCACCCGCAGACTATTCTCACTCTGGGAATGAATGGCAGTGATCTTCCTGCGCCGTTCGGCGGACCTCTTCGCATGCGTGTCCCCCGGCAACTTGGTTACAAAAGCGTCAAATACATTACCCACCTTACAGTAACCGATAATATCAAAACATTCGGCAAGGGCCTTGGATCGGTAGAGCCGGAATACGGATACGCCTGGTATGCCGGCATTTGACGGCTTCGCGCATCTCACGCCTGGTTTGAAGTTGTGAACTGAGCACCCCACCTCGAACAGGAAGATTCGCTTTCCAGAATTATCGCAAACATCAGAGCCGCCCTTGTAAAATCGACTTTCGGGTAAAAGGGAGAAGACTATGCGAGTGGTTGTCATCGGCGGGACCGGCCATACCGGCACGTACCTCGTGCCGAGGCTGATTGAGGCGGACTACGAAGTTTCCGTGATGAGTCGCCAGAAAAGGCCTCGCTACGAGCCGGAAACACTACCGGGCCGAGCGGCATGGGAACGTGTACAGTGGGTCGAAATCGATCGGCCAAAGGCAGAGGCTGATGGCGAATTTGGCGAACGCGTCGCGGCGCTTGAGCCCGATGTTGTCATCGACATGATCTGCTACCAGCCGCATAGCGCACGGCAACTGGTTGACGCGCTGCGCGGGCGCATTCAACTGCTGATCCATTGTGGGACCATCTGGGCAAGCGGCCCCGGTGCGCAGGTGCCCGCCACGGAGAACGATCCCCGGCGGCCGATTTGCGACTACGGACGTCGAAAGGCCGCGATTGAAGAATACCTGCTGGCAGAGGCGCGCAGGGCGGGATTTCCTGCAACGGTCCTGCGTCCGGGGCACATCGTGGGGCAGGGATGGGTGCCAGTTAATCCGGCGGCAAACTTCAGTCCGCAGGTTTATTCGGATCTGGCTCAGGGAAGAGGTTTGGCGCTGCCGCACCTGGGTCTGGAGACCCTTCATCACGTCCACGCCGACGACGTGGCCCAGGCGTTCGTGCGAGCGCTCTCGAACTGGAGCGGTGCAGTCGGTGAAGCGTTCAACGTAACCTCTGTTGCCGCACTCACCCTGCAAGGTTACGCAGAAGCCGTCGCCGGTTGGTTTGGCAAGCCGGCTAATCTGACATTCCTGCCGTGGGCCGAATGGAATAAAACGGTTTCGGCGGAAGATGCCTCAGCCACCTGGGACCATATCCGCCACTCCTCCAATTGCAGCATTGAGAAAGCCAGTCGCATCCTTGGCTATCAACCGCGTTACAGCTCGCTTGAAGCAGTGAAAGAATCCCTCGCATGGCTTATCCGGAATGGCACAGTCCAGGTTTAACCGCCGCTTACCCGACATCGCATGTGTGCCACCCTGTCACAGTGGGTTGGGAACTCGGCATGGACTGGACCGGATGTGTGATGGGTATCACATACTTCAGCAAATCAGAGATGCGTTAATGGAGCGGTATTGGGAAAGTCATTCCGGAGGTATTGCTATGTTGTCAAAAATCGCCAAGAAAGGATTGCTGCTCGGGTGTTTGTCTCTCTTCTTTGCAAGTTTCACCTTTGCGGCATCTAGGACCATACGCGTAACCCAGGATGTTTTACTGCCTGGCGGGCAGACATTAAGAGCCGGCACCTATGAAGTTGTAGTAAATGAGAAGCTGGATCAGGTCCAATTCCTGAAGAACTCGAAGGTCGTGGTTACGCACGCCTGCAAGTGTATTCCAGAGGAAAAGAAGAACAAGGATACGGAACTGCAGCTTCAACAGGGTCCGGGGAATTCGCAAGTACTGCAGGCGATCAAGCTTGCGGGTGAAACTCGCATCATAACGCTGCCATCCTGAGCGAACCGAACAACCACAATTGCTAAGGACGACCACCTGCGCCAGTTG
>JAJYJL010000210.1:5761-9471 GCA_021789565.1 Acidobacteriota bacterium | reverse complement strand
ATCCAAAAACGCGTGACATCCCGAAACCACAAAATGCCAGTACATCGGAACCGAATCTCCCAGCAAACATTGAGACCGGGAAAAACGATTCGCCCAAAGCCGGCGACCAGAACGCGACGGGGCCGGCAGGCGACGTTACCAGACCGCAGGCGTCAGCCGCTGCCTTCTCAATCCCTGCAAATGCCGCCGTCGGGGAAGCCGACAGCAGCCCGGCGGCTGATTCCGCGGCGTCCGAGCAGATTCCAAGAGGTAAGATCGTCGTCGAGTCGAATGTACCAGGCGGCGTCATCACGATTAACGGGCAGAGGAATCCCAGCTGGCGAACTCCTCACATCTTTGACCTGCCCCAGGGCATGTATCGCATTTCCGTTTCCAAGGAGGGGTATTCCACCTGGTTCAGGGTATTGCGGGTTACGCCGGGACACAAGCACTGGGTCACGGCTGATTTGCAACTGCCACAGGGTTTCATCGTGATCGATACAGAACCGCCGGGAATGCAGGTCTTCATCGACGGTAAAGCGTATGGCCCAAGCGAAGTCGAGGCCGCGATGGATGCGGGCCTGCATACCTTCAAAGTGATCCCGCCAGGAGGCAAACGGCCTCTCGAGGGAAGCTTTGTCCTGAAGCCCGGAGACGTGCTGACACGAAAGATACGGTGGTTTTCTTCCGCCGGCCAGCCAGCCGCGGTCAACAACCCGCAAACCCAAAAGTCGCAAAACAATGAAATTCGCTTGAAGGGGAGGGAGAGGTCGTGAGCAGGAATTTCGAGCTGTTAGAACGCGCAACGAGGGAGTTGGATTCCTTCACGCCGGCCAGGGAGCCCATTCCTCGTGCCGAACGGGTATCGCCTCCGCCGGACGCCCACACCTTGTCACGGGAGGAACTGATCAAGCTTGTTCGGCGCATTTTCCTCCTGGACCACAATAAGCGAAAAATGGTGGTCTTCACGGCCGTCGAGAACCGTACGGGTTGCACTTCAATCTGCGCCGGCGCCGCCGAAGCCATCGCCGCCCAGGTGGACTCACCTGTGTGTGTTATGGATGCCAATCTGCGACGGCCTGCCCTCCATCTATGTTTTGGCATGGAAAATTTCAGAGGGCTGACGGACGCCGTGTTCAAACCAGGTCCGATCAGCCAGTATATCCAGAAACTGCCTGGGAGCAACTTGTGGCTGCTGCCCTGCGGGTCGATGGCCTCACATTTGAGCGCCATCATGAAAGCCGAGCATTTACAGGCGCGTATTGACGAGCTTCGCAAGGAGTTTGCTTACATCCTGATCGATTCACCGCCTGTCAGTGAACATACCGATGCGATTTTGCTGGGCCGCCTGGCGGATGGAACCGTGCTGGTTCTGGAGTCGAACGCCACCCGCCGGGAAGTGGCCCGGATTGCAAAAGAAGATCTTGAAGCTGCTCAAGTGCGCGTGCTGGGTGCGGTTCTCAACAAGCGTACATTTCCGATTCCCCAGTTCCTCTACGATAGAGTCTGAGAAACCGGGGCCGACCCGCGCAAGGCGCGGGGACGTTAGTCAGGGGATCACACGCGAATTTGTATCTGCGGGGTCCGGGAATGGGACTCAAGGGGCGGAGCTATGCAACCTTTACGACAATCTAAGAGACCGGCGCTGCCTCCGGCGGGGTTTATTCCGGCGTCCCAGGCATGGTTCGCAATTCACACACGGTCAAAGTGCGAGAAGAAAGTGGCCACTCAGCTTGGCGAAAAGCAGATCAACTACTTCCTGCCGATTGTGAAGGAAGTCCGGTTTTGGACCGATCGCCGCAGGGTTATCGAACAGCCTCTCTTTCCCGGCTACGTCTTTGTTCGGATTCCCGCTGAAGACAGGATGCGGGTGACCGTCCTGAAGACCAACGGGGTCGTGGGCTTCATTGGAATCCAGGGACAAGGGATCGCTATCCCCGATACCGAGATCGAGAACATTCAGATTCTGCTCTCGAGCAAAGTTCCGTTTGAACCGTATCCCTTTCTGCGCATCGGCCAGAAGGTCAGAATACGCGGGGGCTATCTCGATGGCATTGAAGGGATTCTCGCCGCCAAGAATTCTGATCGGAGCGTGGTGATCTCCGTCGATCTGATTCAAAGGGCACTTGCAGTCCGGGTGAGCGGCTTCGATCTGGAACCCGTCTAAGCGTCCCGCATTCACTTTTTACCGCTGCAACAATACACAACGCATAGGCCCGCAATGGAAGGCCTTGCAAAAAGGGAGAATCAGCCAATGGATAATTGGAAAGGTATGGATCCGTACACACCCAAAAACCAGAAGATTGCCGTCATCGGCGTAGGACACGTCGGTCTCCCGCATGCTTTGGGCCTGGCCGAGTTGGGCTGGGAAGTCATCGGCGCCGATCAGGATGCCGACACGGTCCGTCAACTGAAAGATGGGGAAAGCCCGTTCTACGAGCCTGGTCTGCAGACCATGCTGACCCGGCACCTTGCGAGCGGAAAGTTTACCGTCACCAGCGACGTCGCCTGCGCCATCCAGGCTGCCACTGTCCTGTTTATCTGCGTTGGCACCCCCCAGCGTGAAGATGGCGAGGCAGACCTTTCCCAGATTGAGGTGATAGCCCGCCTTATCGCTCAGCATCTGAACGGGTATAAGCTCATTGTGGAAAAGAGCACCGTTCCAGCTGTGACTGCGCTGTGGATCAAGCGCACCATCATGCGCTTTGCAACCGCGCAGCGACGGATGGAGGCAAGCGGGCTGAAACAGACCATTGCCCCGCCCAGCATCCATCGAGCATCGGCCACGCCGGAGTTTGAAGTTGCCTCAAATCCTGAGTTCCTGCAGGAAGGAAAGGCTGTTGAGAACTTTTTGCGCCCGGACCGGATCGTGCTGGGAGTTGAAAGCGCACGGGGACAGGAAATCCTGAAAGCGATATACCGGCCGTTGAAGCGTCCGATTCTAGTGACGGGCCTGACCACCGCTGAGTTGATCAAACATGCCGCCAACGCCTTCCTTTCGATGAAGATTTCTTACATCAATATGGTCGCCGACGTTTGTGAGGCTGTGGGGGCAGACGTGAGCATGGTTTCCCAGGGCCTTGGTCTGGACCCCCGCATTGGACCGGATTTTCTGTCTGCAGGTCTTGGCTTCGGCGGTTACTGCTTTCCAAAGGACCTCAAGGCATTTATTCATCTCGCGGAGAAACACGGCGTCCAGGGGTCCCTTCTCCGTGAAGTTGAAATAATCAATCATCAGCGGGTGGACAGGCTCATGGACAAGCTGCACAAGGCCCTCTGGATTGTGCAGGACAAGACAGTCGCTATCTGGGGTCTTTCATTCAAGCCCAATACGGACGACATTCGAGAAGCTCCGAGCCTGAGGATAGTTGAATCGCTCTCCAAGGAGGGCGCTCGCCTCCGCCTGTACGATCCGCAAGCGATGCAACGCATGCAGCATGTGTTTCCGGAACAGCCGGGCCGAATTACATATTGCTCCACGCCCTTTCAGGCGTGTGAGGGAGCTGACGCGGTCCTTTTGCTGACGGAATGGGATGAATTCCGTACCGTGGATTTGGGGCGGGTGGCGAAGCTCATGGAACTGCCCATTCTGATAGACGGCAGAAATGTTATCGATCCTCAAGAGGCGCGCTGTGCAGGACTGGAATGCATTTCGATGGGCCGGGGGGAAGCGCCCTCAACCGACGTGGCGCCAATGGCCCTCGCTCCACCGCCTCGTGACGGACTGGAAT
>JAJYJL010000210.1:0-5751 GCA_021789565.1 Acidobacteriota bacterium | reverse complement strand
CAGCACCAGAGCCTGGAGGTAAAATGACTGCGATTTCTCAAACCAAGAAGAGCGTCCCCAAAACCCTGCTGATTGGAGGTGCCGGATTTCTTGGGTCACACCTCTGCGACCGTCTCATTGGTGCGGGCCATGAGGTAATCTGCATGGACAGCCTGCTGACCGGCACCATTGCAAACGTCCAGCACCTTCTGCCTCACCCGCGCTTTATGTTCGTCCAGCACGATGTGACCCGACCGATTGACCTGGCTGCGCTACTCGGATACCAGCACGACAAATTCCGACTGAGTTACGGGGAACCGGCCAAGCTGGATTATGTCGTCCACATGGCCTCCCCCGCCAGCCCGAAAGATTACGCGCGGCATCCGATCCATACTCTCAAGATTGGAGCCATAGGCACTCACCACGCTCTGGGGCTGGCCAAAGCACACCAAAGCGTTTTTCTTCTTACCTCCACTTCGGAAATTTATGGGGACCCGCAGGTGAGCCCCCAAGCCGAAACATACTGGGGTCACGTGAATCCAATTGGGCCCCGCAGCGTCTACGACGAAGCCAAGCGCTACGCGGAGTCTATCGCCATGGCCTACCACCGGGAAAATGGCCTGCCGGTCCGGGTTGCTCGAATCTTCAACACGTATGGCAAACGAATGCGGCTGGATGACGGGCGGGCAATTCCCAACTTTGTTGCTCAGGCGCTACAGGGAAAGCCACTGACGATTTACGGTGACGGGTCCCAGACGCGGAGCTTTTGTTATGTGAGCGATCTCATCGAAGGGCTTTACAAGCTGATGCTCTCGCAGGAAGTTGGACCTGTTAATCTGGGAAATCCGGAGGAAATCCACCTTCTGGAACTTGCAAGGACCGTTATCGAAATGACCTCAAGCAACAGTCGGCTGGTCTTTGAACCACTGCCTGACGACGACCCGACGAGGCGGTGCCCGGACATCTCGAAGGCAAAGTCCAGCCTGAAATGGCATCCCAGGATAGGACTTCGCGGGGGCATCAGGCGCGTGCTTCCGTATTTTCGGGCCCGTCTGATGGATCGCTGCCTGGAGCACGCGTGGCCGGCAGGTAGCGCGCGATTCCGTAACTACGACGAGCCCCTGGCGCAAAACAACTGATGCCGCAGTGGGTTCTGTTATTGAGACAAACCTTCTCCAGTCAATCAATCATGAAAACATTCACCTCTGGCTGCGACAGAGGTTAATCCCCTGACGAGATCATCCCCGCTGGCCTCAAGAAACTATCGTTAACAAGGAAGGATTCTCACCATGAGCAACGCACGGAGGCAAGCGCTCTTAACTCTTCTCAAGATCTTTGATCTCATGGTCATGGTCGCCTCCTTCTCGCTGGCGGCCGTGCCCTTACTCTACAGAAGCGGGCTCTCTTTCTCAGAATTCTTTTCGGTGCGAGTCAAGGTACAGAATTTTGTTGTCTTCGTGGGCCTGCTCTGCGTCTGGCACATCATTTTCGCATCCCTCAGCCTCTATGAATCGCGGCGGTTGGTCCCGCGCGAGTCCGAGATTCTCGACACGCTGAAGGCGACTTCACTTTGTACGTTCGCCGTGGCGACAGCGGCCTTGTTGTTCCACATCAGAATGGTGGACCTTCCATTCCTCGTGGTGCTGTGGGGCGCCAGCAGTGCGATGGTCATGTCAAGCCGCCTGGCCCTCCGCTTCTTTCTCAACTACGTTCGCAAGCGGGGACGCAATCTTCGCCATGTGCTGGTAGTGGGAACCAACCCACGGGCGGTGCAATTTGCCAGGAGGATCGAGTCCAGGCCAGAACTAGGCTTCCGCGTCATCGGCTTCATTGACGAGAAATGGCCGGGCCTCAGGGCCTTTAAAGGATCCGGCAAGAGCCTGGTTTGCGATCTTAAGGGTCTTGCCGAATTTGTTCGAAACGCCGTCGTCGATGAAATTGTCATCGCCCTGCCCCTGAGGTCCTTTTACGGTCGTGCTGCGGAAATTGCCGCCCTGTGCGAAGAACAAGGTATCGTCGTACGCTTTCTTCCCAGGATTTTCAATCTGCGCAAGGCGCGCTCAACTGCCGAAGACCTGGCAGGCGATCCGTTGCTTACGCTGTCCACGGCTCCGCTTGATGGTTGGCCCGTGTTTGTGAAGCGGGCATTCGATGTCGGACTCTCATCGGCGTTGCTGCTGGTTCTCTCGCCCTTACTGTTGCTCACGGCAGTCGTGATCAAGCTCACCTCACCGGGGCCCGTCCTCTTCCGCCAGCGAAGGGTAGGGCTCAACAAGCGTCAATTCTGGATCTATAAATTCCGGACGATGGTGCCCGACGCAGAAAAACAGATGGGCGAACTGGAAAAGTTAAACGAGCTCAGCGGTCCGGTTTTCAAAATCAGGAACGATCCCCGCCTCACACCCAGCGGAAAGTTCCTGAGGAGCAGCAGCATCGATGAGCTGCCGCAACTGGTCAACGTCCTGAAAGGCGATATGAGCCTGGTGGGACCCAGACCTTTACCGCTCCGTGATTGCCAAGGCTTCGAACAGGACTGGCATCGGCGTCGGTTCAGCGTCCGGCCCGGCATTACATGCCTGTGGCAGGTTAATGGTCGCAGTTCCATCGCCTTCGAAAAATGGATGGAATTGGATATGCAGTATATCGACGAGTGGTCGTTGTGGCTTGACTTCAAAATTCTGGCTGGAACCATTCCCGCCGTTCTCAAAGGTTCTGGCGCCGCCTGAGCTACAGCCAGGTGACACGTGGATCCATTCCTCGATCTTCAAGAGAAATTAAGGGAAAGGGTTCTGTGAGATCCGAACGGTTCCGAATCCAAGAGTTGCCACAACGGAGGGGAAAATAAGCATGCCCATCTCGACCAGTATTCATCCAGCGAAGACAAGTATGGGTCAATTTCAAAAGACTGTGGACACATTCTTCCATAGCCACTCTTCCTACTGGAGAGATGTTTACCAAAAGGACAACTTAAGCGGCGTTATCTATCGTGAGCGCCGTTCTGTAGTCCTGTCTATTCTCGACAATCTCAGGTTAACCAAAACCTCGCGCATCCTAGAAGTGGGCTGCGGTGCGGGTTCGACCACTGTGGCCATGTTGAAACGGGGTTATATGGTCAATGCTGTTGACACGGTTGAGGACATGATTGAACTTACCCGCCAGGCAGCCGACGAAGCGGGTCTCGGCGCTAATTTGGAGACAAGTTCGGAGGATATCTGCCAGCTTAGCTTCCACTCGCGGCACTTCGACCTGGTTGTGGCTGTAGGCGTGCTTCCCTGGCTCGAACATCCGGCAAAAGCCATACTGGAGCTGGACAGGGTCACCAAACCCGGCGGATACATTATGCTGACCGCCGCTAATAAGTGGTGCCTTAATCAAGTCCTTGATCCTCTTTGTTTCCCCGGACTGCGGCCACTGAGGTGGCATATTGCCGAAATCCTAGAGAAGTTCAATATCTGGGATCATTCAAAGCCGCGCTTACACAGGTATTCGGTCAAGCAAATCGATGCCATCCTCAGCCAGGCTAAACTTCAAAAGCTTGTTGGAAAAACTGTGGGATTCGGTCCTTTCACTTTTTTCAAGCAGAAACTCTTGCCGGACCGGGCTGGCGTTAAAGTTCATCAGAAACTTCAAGCACTGGCGGACCGTCACCTTCCAGGGATTCGATCCTGTGGCGTAGGTTATGTTGTGTTGGCGCAGAAGCGCTAACTCGCCCGAATGACAACTTCAAAGAAAGAGTGAGAACCATGCAAACACACAAAGTCCGTGAAATGTATCCGCCGGAAAGAGCGCATACTGCCGCATATTTAAAGCTACTCGGGGTTCCAGATATTGAGGCTAAAACAAGTCCAATTGATCCCGGGTACGATCCTGCAACGCTTGAAAGCCACCTGGAACAGAGTGCGCATCTGTTCTCGATTCTTAAGATTTCCATGGCCTGCTGGATAGTCGCCAGAGAAAGCGCCACGCGGCAAAAGATAGCTGCCGCCAAACGCCACAAGGTGCCGACCGTGACAGGTGGCGGCCCATTTGAAGTGGCCGTGGCACAGGGCGTCCTTCCCGAATACCTGGACCTGTGTGCAGATCTTGGGGTAAATCGAATCGAATGCGGTGAGGGCTTCACAGAAATGAGACTTCCACCACGTGAGGTTATCCGAATGGCCGCCTTAAGGGGTCTCGATGTTCAGTTTGAGCTGGGAAAGAAACACGCCGGACCGTTTGCAGAAAACAATATCAACGAACTGATTGACCAGGGCCAGCGATGGCTGGACAACGGGGCCCTCCAGCTTGTGATTGAAGCGAGAGAAAGCGCCTGTGGTGTGGGACTTTTTGATGAAGCCGGAAGATTCAACATCCCCTTGGCAGATCGGTTTGCCGCGGCGTTCGGATTTAAGCAGGCGATGTTTGAAGCTCCCAACAAATCCAGCCAGTTTGCTCTACTGAATCATTTTGGGCGCGAAGTCCACCTTTGCAATGTGCGCCTAGAAGAAGTTCTGCGAGTGGAAATTTATCGCCGAGGGCTGCACTCGGATGCATTTGCAGAAGAAAAACTGCGTCCGACGCCAAAAGCGTGACTTTCCCCAGAGCCGTTTTGCAAACTCCAATGCAAAAACAGGTCATCATCGATTGTTTTCCTGAAAGCGCTCACAAGTACCGGAATGGCTATGCCGTCGTGGCCGTTGACGTGATTCGCGCCACGACGTCGGCCATTACCGTAGCGGCAAGAGGGGGACGTTGTCTCCCGGTGCCTACTTTGGACGCTGCCTTTCGACTGAAAACTAAGTTGAGAGATCCGCTGCTCGCCGGTGAAATTGCCGGGGTCGTTGCGCCGGGGTTTGAGCTGAATAACAGTCCTGCTGAACTCGCCGCGATAGACATCGCAGGGCGGCCTGTCATTCTTCTCTCCTCGTCAGGGACGCAGCTGATTTCCCAGGCAAAGGAAAGCGACGCCGTTCACCTGGCCTGTTTTCGAAACTATGGCTTCGTCGCCCGCCATCTCGCGATGCTTCCTCTGCGAGTAGCGGTGATAGGAGCAGGGAGCCGTGGCGAATTTCGCGAGGAGGATCAGATGTGCTGCGCATGGATAGCCAGGGACCTGGCCGAGATGGGTTATGCCCCGACAGATCAGATGACCGTTGACCTCATCAAGCGATGGGCGACTGAACCTCCGGAAGCCGCACTCAGCAGCAAGAGCGCTGACTACCTCAGGCAAAGCGGGCAGACAAAAGACCTGGAATTCATCCTTGCGCATATCAACGACCTGCGCGGCGCCTATGAGGTGCGAAACAGCGAAGTGGTAGCTTTGCCTGGCTACGAAGCTGGCTTTGCAGCTTCAACCGACACCGCAATTGACGCACGGTTGCGAACCCAAACGGTATGCTGAGAATCCGCGACAATACCACACCTGTCGTCGTTCTCAGGTCTGACAGCCATGGCGGCTTGAACATCATGAGAAGCCTGGGCAGACTTGGAGTACCTGTTTACAACGTCGATCCCAACCCCCGAGCACCCGCATACCGATCGCGATATTGTGCGGGAAAGTTCCTTTGGGACATCGAGCACCGCACCGCGGAAGAATCACTCGAGTATTTGGCCAGCGTCCGGCAAAAGATCGGCAGACCCTGCATCCTGATTCCGACTACCGACAGGACGGCGCGGTTTGTTGCAAATCATTCCCGAATGCTGGCAGGGGAATTCCTGTTCCCGGAGCAGCCGCCAGGGCTGGTGGATGCGCTCGCCAGCAAGCGGGATATGTTCCTACTTGCCCGCAGGCAC
>JAJYJL010000209.1 GCA_021789565.1 Acidobacteriota bacterium | reverse complement strand
CACGTTTTTTGTGAAGGGGCACAACTTCAGTCGTGCCACGGAAGGGTCTCCTTGGGTGGGGGCTTCAGCCCCTGAAGGCCTTGTTGCGGCAGGTTTATCCCGCCAGGGGCCGCCGCCATCCGCCTGGCGCACACGTCGAGGTTCTTGTGATGTGTGCGGAACAGGACGCCGATTTTCGGGAAAGGGCACGACTTCAGTCGTGCCACCGAAGGGTCTCCTTGGGTGGGGGCTTCAGCCCCTGAAGGCCTTGTAGCGGCGGGTTTATCCCGCCACGTGCCGGCAGGGATGCCCGGAGAATCGTCACACCCCGCTATCGCGAGGCCTGCCGCGCTTCCTGCTCTTCAAAAAGCGCCTTCAGGCTTTCGGTATAGGGATCGCGGGCGATGCCGCGCTCGGTGATGATGGCCGTCACGTAGCGGTGCGGCGTCACGTCAAAGGCGGGATGGCGGGCGCTCACGTTATCCGGGGCGGTCTGGATGCCCCGCCAGTGCGTCACCTCATCGGGCGAGCGCTCCTCGATAGGAATTTCATCTCCCGTGGCGAGGCCCAGGTCAATGGTTGAAAGCGGCGCGGCCACGTAAAAGGGGATCTGGTTTTCGCGCGCCAGCACGGCCACCGAGTAAGTGCCAATCTTGTTGGCCACGTCGCCGTTCGAGGCAATGCGGTCGGCGCCCACTATCACCGCCTGGATTTTCGACTGCTTCATAAAATGCCCGGCCATGTTGTCGGTAATCACCGTCACCGGAATGCCGTCCTTGGCCAGCTCCCAGGCCGTCAGCCGCGCGCCCTGCAGAAACGGCCGGGTCTCGTCCGCGAAAACGTCGATCTTCTTCCCTTCCGAAACAGCGGCCCGAATCACTCCCAGCGCCGTGCCCATGGCCGCCGCGGGTCGAGGCATGGCGGGCGCTGGACGCCATCTACTCGGTGGGTGAGTTTCAGTTGCAGCTTTACGGATGGGATCGGACGCGGCGGTTCGTGGTGGTGCGGGAGGAAATCCGGGAGAGCAAGTCGGCGCGGGGCCGGAAGTTGTTCGAGGTTCCGGGTTACACGTTTCGGTTGTTGGTGACGAACCTGGACGACCCGCCGGAGGAGATTTGGCGTGACTACAACCAGCGGGCCTGTGTGGAGCAGCGCATCGAGGAGTTGAAGTCGGACCTGGCCGCCGACGATTTCTGTCTGAAGGAGCTTTTCTCGACCGAGGCGGCCTTCCTGGCGATTCTGATGCTGTTCAATCTGCTGGGAGAATTCCAGCGCGCAACGGCTATGCCCGGTTATCGGCAACCGGCCACCCTGCGCCTGCAGGTCTTCTTGTCCGTAACGATTCTGGGCCGAGCCGGACATCACCAGGTGCTGCATCTGTCTGTCGCCTGGGGAGGTTTCGATCACCGCAACGCCTTGTTCGACAGACTCTTAACCTACCTCCTTCCAACTTCGCCGAACTTGAATCTTGAACCGAGAACCTGAACCGAGAACCGTACCTTGAATACTACTTTACGCCTCAATTTCACAGTTCAACTTCGGAATCCGAGCTAAAATCTTTCGGCCCTCCGGGCTTGGAAAGGCAGGAGACCGTAAGCAATTGGCCTTCCTCCTTTGAACCGCCTCGGCGTCCCTTTCCCGGCAACATCCGACGGTTCATGAATAGTCCGGGTTACAGGCAGCCGGTCTTTTAGCCAGCCAAAAGCGAATCGAAAGCTGGCTCCGTATCAGGCGGGCGCAAAATTTCGCAAAATCGGCAGTTCGTCCGGGCTTTCCAGCAGATCCAGGGCTCCACGGATAATGCGATGCTGAAGTTTTGCCTCATTCGGCTTGCCCAAGGGATAGCCGAATGGAAAAGGAACATAGAGGCTTCGCGGCGGCCGCACTTTCTTCGTGACCATCTGTAGCAGAGTGAGCCCGACGGTGGGGATTTCCGCCTTTTCAATGACGCTGGCGACCAGCCCCACGGACTGATTGCACATCGGTCAGGCCGGCACCAGAAAAGCCGCGTCCACCCCGTCTTCCCGCAGCATCTCCGCAATACGCGGCGCGGATTCTGAAATCAGCCTTCCGGGCGCGGAAATCGAGCCCATAAAGCTGAAGTGTCTACGGTTCAAGCCTCCGATTTCTCCCCGCTCCACAAGCTCCCTAAAGCGTTCAAGGGGAAACACAAGGTTTCGGTCTTCCTTCGCGCCCGTCTGGTCAAAATCGGAACTCCGCTGCGCGATCTTCAACTGGCGAACATCCAACGTGCCAGGCAATTCACGGAAGGAAAAGTCTCCCCCGCGGAATGCAAGGTCGAACGGACGCTGGCCGGGAAGATGAACACCCGCGGAAGAAATAAGGGCAAGTTTTGACTGGGCCAATGGCTTCGAAAGGCGCGCCCCCGGCGACCAATCCACTGTCCGGAATGGATAGGCCTCGACGAACAGGCGGTGAGTCAGTTTAAGGTCTTCAAGACGAGCCATGCTGGGAAAACCCGGTCAATCGGAGATGGCCTCGAACGGGGCATGAACCGGGACAACAGGTGGCAAGCCCCTTGTAGCACGCTCCAACACCAGCAGAATTCAAGCCATGCGCCTATTGCAGGCTGACCAGCGGGCTTGAAGGAGCGGGAGTTTCCTCCACCGGCTCGTGGGAATCCGTCACGCGGCCGGCAGCCTTGTCGGCCACAAACCGGTCAATTTCCTCAAGCAACGCCGGAACGATGTCCTCTTCTTTCACGCGGCGGATGGCCTTCCCCTGGCGATAGATCATGCCGTTGCCGCGCCCGGCGGCAACGCCCAGGTCGGCCTCGCGGGCTTCGCCCGGGCCGTTCACGGCGCATCCCATCACGGCCAGTGAGAACGGCATCTTGATGTGAGAGGTGGCCTGCTCGATTTCACCCGCAATCTTGAACAGGTCAACTTCCAGCCGGCCGCAGGTGGGGCAGGCAATCACCACCGGGCCGCGACTGCGAAGTTCAAGGGACTTCAGCAGCTCGTAAGCCACACGAACTTCCTCCGTGGGGTCGGTGGCGAGTGAAACGCGTATGGTGTCGCCGATGCCTTCCGCCAACAGCATCCCCATGCCCACGCAGGACTTGATGGTACCGGAAAACTGGGTTCCAGCCTCGGTAATCCCGAGATGAAACGGGTAATCGCAGCGTTCCGCCAGCAAACGGTAAGCCGCCACAGTCAGCTTGACGTTCGAAGACTTCAGAGAAATGATGGTGTCGCCAAAACCCAGGTCTTCCAGGATTCGAATGTGATATTCGGCGCTCTCCGCCATCGCCTCCGGGGTGGGGAATCCATACTTTTCCAGCAACCGCCTCTCGAGCGAGCCGGCATTCACGCCGATCCGGATCGGGACCTTCTGCTCCTGGGCACGCCGCACCACAGCGCGGACCTTCTCCGCGTCGCCGATATTTCCGGGATTGATCCGCAGCTTGTCAATCCCCGCGTCCAGCGCCATCAAGGCAAACTTGTACTGGAAGTGAATGTCTGAGACCAGCACGGAGTCAGGACACTTCTTCCGGATGTCCTTCAGCGCCTTTGCCGCTTCAATATCGGGCACGGCCAGGCGGACAACCTCGCATCCCGCCTGCTCCAACTGCTGAATCTGCTCAACGGTCTTGTCAACATTCCTAGTGTCCGTCTTGGTCATGGACTGGACGATAATCGGCGCATCCCCGCCAATCGTATATCGGCCCACTTTGACCGGCCGGGTTTTTCGTCTTTCCGGGAAAAACTCTTTGTCGCTGAAGTTCACAGTTATTTGCCCCCGGTTCAAATTCCATCCCGTCGCCGCCTGAAATCAGGAGGGACGTATAGTCTTCATGATATCGTTATACATCACAAAAACAAAGAGGAGGACGATCAGTACCACGCCCACCTGGATCACCCGCTCCTTGACCGCCAGGCTGAGGTCGCGCCGCATCAGGCCCTCAATCGCCAGCATAAAGATGTGCCCTCCGTCCATCACAGGGATGGGCAAAAGGTTGACAATGCCCAATTGCAGGCTGATGAAAGAAACAAAAAGCAGGAGGTCCGAAATACCCCGGCGGTAGGCCTCGCCGGAAATCTGGGCGATTCCAATGGGCCCGGCAAGGGACTTCGTGGACATCCGGCGGGTCACAATTTTTCCCAGCACGGCGAAGGTTTCCAGGAAATTCCGGTAATTCGCCTTGACGGAATATTCCAATGCCGTTCCGGGCGGCAGCTTGCGGATGACGTACTCCGTCTGCCGAATCGTTACGCCAATCCGCCAGGTCTGCAGCCCCATCACATCCGTATAAGCGGGCGTCATGTGTGCCTGAAATTCCTTCCCGTCGCGCTGCACCGAGAGGTCGACCGGTTTGCCTTTGCCGTCCCTCAGATCCTGAACAATCAGCGCCCAATAATAAATGGGCTTACCATCCAGGCCCACAATCTTGTCCCCTGGCTTTAATCCTGCTTCGCTGGCAGGCTGACCCGGTTCCACTTTATCAACCACTAGGGGAACATAGGGATACCAGCCGGCCACTCCGGCGCCATCCTGGCCTTCCGTTTGCGGAGTGAGGCTCATGTGCAGGGTCTTGTCGCCTCGATCGACAGTCAGGGGTATGGGATGGTCAGCGCCGGTGAGGACTTTGAATTTAATGTCACGCCATCTGGGATTCTTGATGCCGTCGAACTGGACCACCCGGTCTCCAGCTTGGAGTCCCGCTTGCGCCGCCGCCGAATCCGGGTCGACGGCGCCAATCACAACAGCCTGGTCCTCATAGGCCGGCTTCTGGAAGTGGAACATGTAAAGCCCGGCAAGGACCACCACGGCCAGAACAAAATTCATCATCGGCCCCATCAGGATGATGACAAACCGCTGCCAGCGCGGGCGGCTCAAAAACTCGCCCGGATCGCCGCTCAGAACCGCCGTGGGATCGTCCCCGGCCATTTTGACGTAGCCGCCAAGGGGCAGGATGCTCACCCGGTAGTCGGTCCCGCCCCGCTCAAATCCAAAGAGGCGCTTGCCAAAGCCCAGCGAGAACGTAAGAACGCGCACGCCGAAGCCCTTTGCCGCGAGAAAATGGCCGGCCTCATGGACAAAAACCATGACGCCCAGGACCACGACGACGACAACGGCATCAGTGAGGAAACTCGAAACCATAGCTCAAACCTTTCTCCTGTTCACACAACCGTGGACGGATGCGTCATCAAGGCCACAGTTTCGCGCGCAGACAAGCGCGCCCGCCTGTCGCTTTCCAGGACCTCTTCCATTGTATTTGGATGACTCACGGGGGTCTCGTGCATCACTTTTTCAATCACATGTGGAATATCGGGGAAACCGAGCTCACCCCTGAGAAACGCTTCCACCGCCACTTCATCGGCCGCGTTCAGCGCGCAGGGCATCACCCCACCCTGTTCCAAAGCAGCCCGGCCTAGTTCCAGGCACGGAAACCGGCGCACATCCGGCGCTCGAAAATGCAGGCTCCCGGCCGCAATCAAGTCCAGGAGCGGCAGGTGTCCATCGGCATCCATTCTCTCCGGGTAAGTCAGCGCGTACTGGATGGGAAGGCGCATGTCGGCAACGGAAAGCTGGGCCATCACCGACCCGTCACAGAACTCAATCATGGAATGGATGATCGATTCCGGATGGATCATCACGTCTATCTGCCGCGAAGGAAAGCCAAAAAGCCAATGGGCCTCAATAATTTCAAGGCCTTTGTTCATCAAGGTGGCGGAATCAATGGTGATCCGGCCACCCATTTTCCACACCGGATGGTTCAGGGCCTGGCCTGGAGTCACAGACTCCAGTTGCTTGCGAGGGGTCTTAAGGAAGGGGCCCCCGGAACCCGTCAGAATCAGTCTCTTGACTTCCTGGTGGGCGCCCGACCTCAGGCATTGGTGGATGGCGCAATGTTCGCTGTCGATGGGCAGGACGTCCACACCGTGTTCCTGCGCGGTGCGGGTGACCAGTTCACCGGCCACCACCATGACTTCCTTGTTGGCCAGTCCCACCGTCTTGCCCGCGCAGATGGCCTGGTACACGGCCACCAGGCCGGTGGTCCCATGGGAAGCCGCCACGACAAAATTGACCTCAGGATGGCTGACAGCCTCCACCTGGCCTTCGGTTCCGGCCAGAATTTTCAGGTTTTCACGGAAGCCCAGTGCCTGTAGCCGCTCCCGCAGGGGAGCAATGGATTCCCTCTCAGCCACTACGGCCACACAGGGTCGGAATTCTGCAATCTGGCTGGCGAGAACATCCAGGTTTCTACCCGCCGATAGCGCGACCACGCGAAACATGTCCTCACGCCCCCGCACTACGTTGAGACAGTTCTGCCCGATCGAACCGGTTGAACCTAGAATGCACAATCCCTTGATCAATGCCAGAAGTCCTTCAGATGCCAAACCACCCACAGGGTCGGGGCGGCAAACAAGAGGCTGTCGATCCGGTCAAGTAATCCTCCGTGCCCGGGAAGGATCGTTCCCGAATCCTTCAGGTTGGCAGCCCGCTTGAGGGCGGATTCCACAAGGTCGCCAGCCTGTCCGGCAAGAGCAACCATGCCTGCTATCAGGATAACCGTTTTTTCATCACCTGTCTGCCAAAACCAGTGTGAAAAGCCCCAGGCAACCAGGACGCCTCCAGCCAGTCCCGCAATTGCTCCCTCGACGGTTTTTTTCGGGGAAATAGTCTTCGTCAGCGGAATTCGCCCCACCATGCGGCCGACAGCATAGGCAAAAATGTCCCCCGCCCAGACCACCAGGAACAGCAGGATGATGAGGTGCCAGCCGGTTTCCGGATCGCCAAACCTCAGGGGAATCACCCACGAAAAGGCAAATCCAACGTAAAAAACACCCAGGACTGTAGACGCAAGAGCGCCTGGGTAATGCTTAAGATCAGAGACGGTCACAAGTCCGGCCAGCGGAATGGCCAGGACCATGATCAGCAGCAGCAGTGCCGGGTCGCCGGCAGCCAATCCATGCAGGTGTGCAAGCTGGCCCAGGCAAAGCATCCCTGCAGCAACATAACTTATCCCGGGCCATCCACCCAGGCCTGCTGCCCGGCTGATGTCTAAATATTCGTGGAGGCTGATCATCACGGTGGCCAGCACCGCCAGTGTAAACAGCCATTCACGGCCCTGAACAATCAGGTACACAACCAAAAGAGCCAGGGGCAAGCCTGTAAGAATCCGTCGCTTCATGGAATCAAGTGAAGGGGACCAGGCAGAACGTCCGCAGCCGGCGCCTTGCGGGCCGTGTATCGCAGCATCAGCCCAGCCCGCCATAGCGGCGCTCCCGCCGTTGGAAATCTGTAACAGCCTGGTACAATTCATCTTCTGTAAAGTCCGGCCACAGGATGTCTGTCACCCAGATTTCGCTGTAGGCAACCTGCCACAAGAGAAAATTGCTCAGGCGCATCTCCCCGCTGGTGCGGATCAGCAGGTCAGGATCAGGCAGATCGCGGGTGTAAAGATGCCGGCTGAAGCTCTCCTCGGTGATGGTCTCCGGATCAAAGGTAAGATTTTCCTTCAGTTGCGAAGCCATGCTCCGCACGGCGTCAATCAGTTCGGTCCGTCCCCCGTAGTTCAAAGCAAGCGTCAGCCGCAACCCCGTATTTCTCCGTGTCTTTTCAACAGTTTCTTGAAGGTCCCGTTGCACCGCTTTGGGCAGGCTCTCAATTCTTCCAATGGAGCCAAAGCGAATATTATTCCGATTAAGTTCAGCGATCTCCTTCTTCAGGTATTCGCGCAGCAATCCCATCAGAAGTTTCACTTCCGTTCTGGGCCGCTTCCAGTTTTCCACCGAAAAGGCGTAAAGCGTCAGGCAGGGAACCCCCAGACGCGCGCAGGCTTCCACCACCTGCCGAACCGCTCTGATGCCCGCCCGGTGACCCGCAATCCGCGGCAAATGGCGTTTCCGGGCCCATCGTCCGTTGCCATCCATGATCACGGCGATATGCCGCGGTAGCCGTTCCAGGTCGATTTGTGAATGCAAATCAGCGTTGGATTCTCTGGTTTTCACGGCGGGACCACGTCCTAACAGGCTGTTCACTCAAGAGTTAACAAACTACCATACGCATACCGTTACTTCAACCCGCGCCCCATGCTGCCGCTTCTCCAGGTTATTTCCGGTCGATCCTCTTGATGGAAAAGGCATGTCCCGTCAGGGGGTCAGCCTCAACCAGGACCCCACAGAGCCGGACGTCGCCCTTTGCAACCTCAAACCTTTCGGGGATCTGGCTGAGAAATTTCCGGATCACGGTATCCTTTTCGACCCCGATCACGGATTCATAAGGCCCCGTCATTCCGAGGTCGGTGATATAGGCAGTTCCTCCGGGCAGCACCTTTTCGTCCGCCGTCGGAACATGAGTATGCGTGCCCAGCATGGCCGTCACCCGGCCGTTCAGGTACCAGCCCATGGCCAGTTTCTCTGAGGTCGCCTCAGCGTGCATATCCACAAAACGGATTTTCACCGTTTCCGGCACCATCTCCAACAGGTTATCGACGGTCCGGAAGGGGCAATCAATTGGCGGCATAAAGACGCGTCCCTGGAGGTTGATGACAGCATAGTCCAGACCCGCCCGCGTCCTGCCTACATAGAGGCCGCGGCCGGGAACCTGCGGCGGGTAGTTGGCCGGCCGTAGCAGCGGGCCATCAGGATGCTCAGCCAGATAAGGGAAGATTTCCTTCTTGTCCCAGATGTGGTTTCCTGTGGTCAGGACGGTGATGCCCAGCCCCAGCAGCTCATCCACCAGGTGTGGCGTAATGCCAAAACCGGCGGCCGCGTTTTCGCCGTTGGCGAGAATCAGGTTTGGCGCAAATTCCGCGACCAGGTCCGGCAGACGTTCTTTCACAATACTCCGCCCTGGGCGCCCAAAAATGTCGCCAATGTAGAGAATTCTGACGGTGTTCTGCAAAAGTCTCCTGCCAGGGCCGACACGGGGCCAATAGCCATGACCGGCCATGAAAATCAAATATTTTCCCGGGGTTCAGGAACGCGCTCGGATGCTCAAACGGCTGGCTTCAGCAACCGGTCCAGCGTCTCATTATACTCGCCGACCTTCTTCTCAACCTGTTGTGTGGTCGTTTCGTATTTGGACTTCATCTGATGATATTCGTCCGCAATGTTCAGCGCTGCAAGCACCGCCACACGGAGTGAATCCACGTTGTGGCTCTTCGTTGCGATAGACCGCATCTTGCCGTCCACATACCGGGCGATCTCTTCGAGATACGCTGAATTCAGGCTGCCCTTGACGTGGTATTCCTGGTCATAGATTTCAATTCGGACGGAATCCGTTAAATTGTTCAAGCGCCTCCTTCCCGCCCCTTGCGGCTTGCGCGCGCAACAAGGCACTCAGCAAACTGCCTGCTATGGTCCCGTATTGTCCTGGTCAGTCAACTGCTCAATTTGGCTCAGCAGCTTCTCGATGCGGACCCGAACTTCTTCCCGCTCGCGCCTTAAAACCTTAACTTCGTTCTGCAAGGCCTCCAGACGCTTCTGCCTGTCACCCGTGTCCTCTTTCAGCATTTCAAGCGCCTTCTC
>JAJYJL010000208.1 GCA_021789565.1 Acidobacteriota bacterium | reverse complement strand
CCAGACTGCCGGGCAAGAAGCAGCAGGCCGAGCGAAACCAGAGTCTTCCCGGAATCACCGGAAAGCCCGGCTACTACTAACCGCGCGGAGGATGCCGAAAGGTGTTGAATACTTCTTCCGGAATCCGGGCAACTGGATAATGGAGGTTGGATTGCGGCCATTGAAACGCTAACCTTGCTGAGATGAGGGCTGCGGCCTCGATATCACAGCTTTAACCGTCTCGGGTCGAAGACGGCCCCTGCAATTACGCGGCTTCAGAAGCGGTGGCCGGGTACCTTTGAAGCGCCGTGTGTGGAAGCTGCGCAAGCACTGGACTTCCCCCGTCGGACGTCCGTGGTGTCCAGCGTGCCTCTGACCTTCGAGGTGCGGACTCCTTGCGTGGTGCTTGCTCAAGGAGTTCGCGCAACTTGAGCCTGGCCTTGTGGAGTTGTGATTTCGAAGTGCCGACCGAGCAACCCATTAACTCGGATATCTCGACGTGTTCGTAGCCCTCAATGTCATGCAAAATAAAGACAGATTTGAAGCCCGGGGGCAGCTGGTCGATAGCTCGCTGCAAAGTAATCCGATCGACTGCTCCCGTCAGTTGCGTATCGACTCTGCCAAACTCCATTTTGCGGGGACATCCGGTGATCGGATCCACACCCGAAAGTTCCTCAATGGATTTCTCCCTGCGCCAACTGGCTTTTTGGAATCGTAACAGCACGACGTTGATGGCGATCCGGCGCAACCATGTGCAAATCGCTGATTCGCCGCGGAAAGTATCGAGTTTCTGGAACATTCGGATGAAAGTCTCTTGTGTCAGGTCTTCAGCATCGTCCGGATTGCCCGTCATGCGAAGACACAAGGCCCATACCCGCGACCTGTACGTCCGATATAGATCTTCAAATTCGTCGATTAACGCCTGGTTTGATTGTCTTGACAGGTCTGATTGAGTCCCCCAACAACTTAGGGCAGCCTGCTGAACGTGTTCTTCCAGTGCCACAGTTGCCATGGTCGCTTGCCTCTCTGATCCCTAACACGTCAAGTATGAGAGCTTCAAACAGGGCCAACAATTCGGTTAAACCCTATTGCGCTAACGATTAGCACCTAGGTGGTGTTACCTAGTGCCGCGTCCTGTAATGGAGTGGACACGGTAGCGCCGCCGTCCCGGCGGCATTTGTTGGCAGGATGCCGCCGTTACGGACGCGCCGATTCTCCAGTTATTTCGCGGCTAGTTACCCTCCGAGGATGGATTTTGCTTGACATCGGCGATTTCCATGATAGGCTAGTAAAGTGGAGTTTCGGGCCGCGCCTGAAACTCCTGAAGGATGGCTGAAAATCGAGGCAATAGATTGATATATAGTTACTTGGTTTCAAACAGCGCTTCCAAACACGAAAATGAGGCAGAAAAAAAGAATTCTTTTTTTCAAAAACGAAGCTAGGAAGCTGTTGAAACTAAAGGATGGCTGTGGAAAAAACAGCCAAAACGAACCGAAAACGAAGCTAAAACAAAGCTAGCTAAGTTATTGAAAATACATGACGCGCCAAAAAACGAACCGAAGAAAATCGAAAATAATCTCCCGCGCAGCTAAGCTGATCCTGGGCTAGCGTGGTGCCCTGTAAGGTAGCGGACAAGGTACCGCCGCGATCCCGGCGGCATTTGCAGGCGGGATGCCGGCGTTACGGACGCGCCGATTTTCCACTTATTTCGCGGACACTGCACAAGGGAGCTATACGACGCATGCGCGCAGCCCGCGCAAAAAGAAACCTTACTTCGATTAGTTGAACCATCCGGCCAAAAGGGCTATAAGTAAGAGGAGAGGACACTGAGATCCCTCTGGCATACTGCCTGCCCGAACTGGATGCCCTTCTCTGGAATGCGAGAGCTCCAAAAGGATCATCGCCTTGGAGAAGAGGGAACCTTAGCTGGCGAGGTTGAAAACTGCTCGCCTCCTGCAAGTTTCGCCTTCTGCCCGGAGGGTGGAAAATCGATGAGCGAAGAGGCCTGTTCAAGAGTTGTCTTGTGGACCCGGAAAGCCCCGGCTATTGCCAGCGTTGTGGCTGTCTTCTTGGGGGCCATCGTCCTTTTTGGATGGGCGCTGAATTTTCAGATCCTTACCAGTTTGCTTCCCCGACAGACTTCGATGCGCCCAAACTCCGCAGTGGCCTACATTTTTGCGGGTCTTGCGCTCTGGCTCCTTCAGGAGGGGAGCGACCGTTCGTCCTCTCGAGTCTGGCGGCGCCTGGGACAGGCATGTGCTGGCGTAGTTGTCGCATGCGGCGTGCTGACGCTCTCTGAATATCTGTTCAGTCTCAATCTGGGCGTCGATCAACTGTTCTTCCACGATGTGCAAGAGCCGATCGTGGGATTGGCCGCGGGCCGTATGACTCCTATTGGTGCGTTGAGCCTTGCATTCCTGGGTTGCGGGTTTCTCTCGTTAAATTGGAGGAAGAGGTCTGGCCTTCAGCTTTCGGAATTACTTGCCCTCGCAGTGGTTCTTGATGGCATGCTTGGCCTGTTCGACTGTATCCTGCATCCGGAGTTCACCCTGACGGGAATTGCGCCGAGCAGCTCACTGGCGCTGTGTGCGCTGGGCGCTGGACTCCTTACGGTGCGTGCCGATCACCAGTTCCGGAAGTTGCTGGAGAGCGAATATAGCGGGGGTGCGGCGTTCCGCCGTCTGCTTCCTGCGGCAGTCGTCATTCCGCTGGTGCTGGCTGCTATGGTGGGTCAGGGACAAAAGATTAGTCTCTTCTCCGGATACGTTGGCCTCACGCTGCTCGTCGTCATGACCATGACGGCGTTCGTGCTCGTTGTGATGTGGACAACGGAATCACTGGATGAGGCAGACCAAGCCCGGCGGGCTGCGGCTGCTGAACTTGCCACTCGAGCACGACAGCAGGCAGCCATAGCCGATTTCGGCCATCGGGCTCTGCGAGGGACCGGCCTGCCCGCGCTCCTGGACGAGGCGGTGGTGCTTGTAGCACGAACCCTCAACGTTGAGTACAGCAAAGTGCAGGAATTGCTGCCGGACCGCAAGGCGCTGATCCTGAGGGCGGGCGTGGGGTGGAAAGCGGGACTTGTGGGTCAGGCGATAGTTGACGCGGGACCCGAGTCCCAGTCGGGCTACACGCTGGTGAGTGAGCGGCCGGTGATTGTGCGAAACTTCGCGGAAGAAAGGCGGTTTGTTCCCTCACCCTTGCTGGCAGGTCATGACGTTGTAAGCGGATTGAGCGTGATCATACCAGGGAAGGACCAACCCTTTGGTGTTCTGGGCGCCCACACAAGCCGATCCCGAAGTTTCACCAGAGACGACGTCAACTTCCTTGAAGCTGTGGCTAATATTCTGGCGGCAGCCATTGAACGCGGGCGGACCGAGCAAGATTTGCGCAGGTTCAATCGGGCGATCCGGACTCTGAGCGAATGCAACTTGGCGATGGTCCGGTCGACAGCCGAGCAGGAACTTCTGCAGAAGGTCTGCGATATCTTGGTTGATCAAGGTGGTTATCGGATGGCCTGGGCGGGGTATGCCGAATGGGACCAGGCAAGAACCGTGCGGCCGGTTGCTGTCTCTGGCGCCGATGAGGGCTACCTTGCATCGGTGAAAATCACCTGGGCTGACGAGGAGTTGGGACACGGGCCTACGGGTACGGCCATTCGCACACGCAAGCCCTGCGTGGTCAGGAACATCCTGAAGGATGAACGTTTTGTTCCGTGGCGCGAAGACGCTGCCAGGCATGGTTATGCTTCCACTGCTGCTCTCCCTCTGATTGTTAATGACCAACCTTTGGGCGTGCTCCGTGTCTACGCCGAAGCTCCCGACGCTTTTGACGATGAGGAAATCAAGCTGCTTATGGAAATGGCCGGCGATCTTGCGTATGGCGTGCAGGCCCTACGGACCCGCGCCGAGCGGTCCGAGGCATCGGAGGCTCTGCGCCAAAGCGAGGAAAGGTTCCGGGAGATGGCGGAGAACATCCGCGAGGTCCTGTGGATGGTGGACCCAACCCGAACCAGGGTTCTTTATGTAAGCCCGAGCTATGAAAGCGTCTGGGGCAGTTCGGCAGAAGCAATCTTCGAGCGGGGGATGGGTTGGCTGGATGCCATTCATCCTGAGGACCGCAGCCGGGTTCGGGCGGTACTTGGAGGCGACCTTCCCCAACAGCAGTTCGAAATCGAATTTCGGGTAGTGTGGCCGGATGGATCGGTGCACTGGGTCCGTGACCGCTCCTTCCCAGTTCGAAATCATAGTGGTCAGACAGAACGAATTGTAGGAATTTCAGAAGACATCACGGAACGCAGGCTGGCGGGTGAGGCTCTGCTTGAAAGTGAGGAGCGTTACCGGCAGTTGTTCAATGAGATGAATGTGGGGTGTGCTCTTCTCCAGGTTATCTGCAACGCGCAAGGGATCCCGTGTGATGCGTGGTTTGTGGATGTAAACCCAGCTTTTGAACGAATCACCGGCTATGCGAAGGAATCTGTCGCTGAGGAAAAGGTGTCGGAAGTCTTCCCTCAAATTCGGCCTTCCTGGTTCGAGAAGTTGGGGCAGGTTGCTCTCACCGGTGAATCGGTCCATTTTGAAAGCTATTCCGACGTTTTCAAGAAGTACTTTGATGTAACATCTTTTCGGCCTCGTCCGGGACATTTCGCCATCGTTTTTGCGGACATAACCGAGCGCAAGCAGGCCGAGCAGTGCCTTGAGGAAGCTGAGCGCAAGTATCACAGCATTTTTGAAAACGCGATGGAAGGCATCTTCCAGGTGCGGGAAGACGGGAGTCTCCTGACGGCCAATCCCGCTATGGCCCGAACCCTGGGCTATAGCACAACGCAGAAATTCATGGAAGAAGTTCGAAACCTGGAACAACGCTTGTATATTGAGCCCCGGCACCCGAGCGGATTCATTCCTCTGCTCCGGCAGCAAGGGGCTATTTCCGAATTTGAAGCGCAGATGCGGCGCAAGGATGGAACGTTGATCTGGGTGATGGGGAGTGCCTATGCGGTCTGTGACGACGACGGGAAAGTGTTGTATTACGAGGGAACCTTGCGAGATGTCACGGAGCATAAGAAGGCTGAAGAGGTGCTTCGACGGCTTTCCTCGCAGTTGCTTCATGCGCAGGATGATGAGCGGCGCCGCATCGCGCGCGATCTTCACGACAGCACGGGGCAGTACCTTTCCGCTTTGTCCATGAACCTTTCCTGGATGAATCAGCCTTCCTGTGAAATGGATCCCAAGGTTCGGTCCGTTGTCAGAGAGAGCATCGATCTGGTGAAGCGGGCGCTGTCAGAAATTCGCAACTTTTCTTACTTGCTTCATCCTCCGGTGCTGGATGAATTTGGCCTGTGCGCTGCCTTGCGGTGGTATGTCCATGGTTTCTCGCAAAGAAGCGGAATCAACGTTGACCTGGATGCTCCGCTCGATCTGCCCCGGCTCCCGCGGCACATGGAAACGGCCCTGTTCCGGGTTGTGCAGGAGTGCCTGACGAACGTTCACCGGCACTCCGGGAGTGCGTGGGCTAAGATTTCCCTGCACCAGAAATCGGGAGGCCTTCTGCTGGAGATCGCCGACGAAGGGCATGGAATTTCTCCGGGAACCAACGGACTCGATGGAAACGACGAAAGGATTGGCGTGGGAATCGCGGGGATCAGGGAGCGCATGCGGGAACTGGGCGGGAGGCTGGAAATTGAATCGGACTCACACGGCACAGTGGTTCGGGTAATCCTGCCGCTTGAAATCAAGGAGGCCGCCTGATGAAAAATGTCCGAATCCTGCTGGCGGACGACCACGAAATCGTCCGTCACGGGCTTCGCCGGCTCCTTGAAACCCAACCGGGCTGGAATATTTGCGGGGAAGCAGAGTCCGGTCGGGAGGCCGTGGAAAAGACCCGGCAATTGAAGCCGGACATCGTGGTTCTTGATCACAGCATGCCGGAGTTGAGCGGCGCTGAGGCTGCCCGGCAGATCCTGAAGGCTCTGCCGCAAACGGAGATCGTGATTCTGACCATGCATGACTCGGAACAACTGCTGCGCGACGTGCTGGAGGCTGGCGTGCACGGCTACGTGCTGAAGTCCGACGCCATGTGCGACATGGTCGACGCCATAAATGCGCTTCTCGATCACAAGAGATACCTTTCCCCCGGGGCGTCAGGCGTGGCCGTGGAGGGTTTTCTGCATCCCTCTGCCGAGGCCGAACCCAGCGATCGGCTGACACCGAGGGAGCGGGAAATTGTCCAGCTTCTTGCTAAAGGAAAGAGCAATAAAGAAGTGGCTTCAGCGCTGAACATCAGTGTGAAGACCGTCGAGGCTCATCGCGCCAACATCATGCATAAACTGAATCTCCCTTCTTTTGCCGATCTGGTCCACTATGCCATCCGCACCGGGATCGTCAATCCCTGACAGGCTAAGCAAGGCCTGCTTCGAACGCTTCTGCCCTAAAACTTACCGTCCCAATATTAGTGGGAGAACCAGCCGAGCCGCGACGCCCATGAGCGTCGCGAGGATGAAGGTGTACGCCGCTGCGAGGGCCGTCATTTTCTTGACAATCTCTTTTATCAGCGCGACCAGCGTAGCAAGGCAGGGAATGTAGAAGGTAATGAAGATGGTAAAAACAACGATCTGCGTTGCCGTTAGCACCGTTGCTACGGATGTTGTGCCGAGGGCCTGCGCCAGCATGATGAGGGCAAGTTCTTTCCGCAGCACGCCAAACACCAGGGTTGTTCCTAGCACCACCGGCAAGCCCAAGGTCAAGGTCAGCGGGCTGAGCGCCACATTGGCATAGTGATCGAAATTCCAGTAAGCACCCAGACCCAGCACCAGGCTGCCGGCGATCAGCAAGGGCCAACTCGATACAACAAACTCCCGGAGGCGCAGCCAGACCTTGCGAGCTAGCACGCGAAACGCCGGCCATTGGTAGCGAGGCACCTCGAGGATCATGCCGGCGCTTATTTCCGGCCAGACCCTGGCGAGCAGCCACCCGGAAAAAATCACCACCAGCGCATTGAAGCAAAAAATTCCCAGCGCCCACATCGGACCCATGTAGAAGGCAACCAGGGCAAAGATGACGGTTGAACGCGCCGAGCACGGCACAAGCGTGGCCAGCACGGAAGCAAGAAAACGGTCGCGCCTTGAGGGAAGGATGCGCGTGGCCATGCACGCCGGGACGCTGCAGCCGTAGCCCAGAATGATAGGCAGCATCGAGGTGCCGTGCAGGCCGATCCGGTGGAGTAACCCGTCCATCAGGTAAGCCACGCGAGGCAGGTAGCCGACGTCTTCCAGAAATGCCAGGCCGAACAGGAACGGAACCAGGTAGGGAAGAACGATCCCTGCGCCGCCCAGGACCCCGTCCATCAGGCTTGCTATGAGGGCGTGCTCCAAGCCGCCTTTTGGAACTTGCGCAAGGAGGTAAGTGGTCAACAGGTCGAGCCTTCCGGAAATTGCATTCTCAAGCATCGAGCCAAAGCCAAAGACCGCCCAGAAAAATCCCACAAGGATGGCGGCCAGGAAGACATATCCCCACACTGGGTGGGTGAGCAGGCTGTCCAAAGTTGCGCGCGGGTCCCGGCGAGGTCGCGTGACGGTGGCCGTCTGTTCGAACAGCCGCATGGCCCGATCGTGGCGCTCCGACATGATGACGGATTCAGCCGGTCGCCCCCGCGTCGTTTCGATCTGCGCGCGCAATCGGGCAGCAATATCGCTCGCCTCCGGCCCGGTTTCGCGGAAAATATCGTCGTCGTTTTCAAGCAGCTTGATGGCGAGAAACCTGCTGGGGAGCCGGTGCGTGTGCGAGTTGGATTCAATCACGCCTTGCATTTGCTCGAGGGATGTTTCAACGTCACGATGCCACCGGATGAACTCAGCCGGACTGAGCGGCTGGTTGATCTGGCGTGTTCCCTGCCGGAAAAGTTCTCTGACGCCCACGCCGCGGTAGCCGATGGTTTCGATGACCGGCAACTTGAGCAGGGCAGAGAGTTCCTGGGAAGAAATCCTGACACCCCTGCGCTCGGCCTCATCCATCATGTTCAGGCACACAATCATTGGGATGCCCATCTCGCGCAGTTCGAGCGTCAGCTCGAGGCTCCGGCTCAACAGGGACGCGTCGAGCACGTTGATGATCAGGCTGATGTTTTCATTGAGGAGAAACTTCTTGGCCGCGTTTTCAGCAGGGTTGTTTGAAGTGAGGGAATAGATTCCCGGCACATCCACCAGTTCGGCGACGACGCCGTCGAGGCGCACGGTGCTCCAGGCGAGCCGTACGGTTGTTCCGGGGAAGTTACCCGTCGCGGCCCGATACCCAGCCACTGAATTAAAGATCGTACTCTTGCCGCAATTGGGCTGGCCGACCAGCGCGATCTTCATCTCAGGATTAGCACGCTCACCTTGCGCGCCATGCCGCGTCCAATTGCCACCATGCTTTCTCCGGAATCTACCAGGACGGGACCTCCCATTGGCGCGCTGCGCCGAACTTTGAGCCTAGTCCCCGCGCAGATGCCGAGTTGGGCCAGTTGCTGCGTGGCGGATTGGCCGGCAACGATTTGTACCACCTTGACCTCTTGGCCAGCCCTGATCCGATCGAGAGTTGGAGTGGAAGGTTCGTCAGTGCGTTTAACTTTGTCTCTACCGCTGGTCTTTGCGAGCCGGAGTGGTGTCCAGAACATAACTTTACATCCCAACATACTCTCAGTACGAACCTTCTTGCAAGCAATTCGCATGTGAAAGCTGGGAAACACAGTAATAGCCGGTTCCACCGGTGCGCGCCGCAGGTGCGAAGGCCTGCGACGGACAATTTAATCTGCGGAGAGACGCGAAAAAAATTGCAGGCAACCAAATGCCCCCCTGTCCTGTCTAGAGTACGAACTATTCCTCCGAAGGAGGGCCAACGCGAAGGAGGCTCCATGCCGAGCTACGTAAATCCTGACAAATGTGATGGGTGTAAAGCGCTGGACAGGACAGCGTGTCAGTACATTTGTCCAAACGACTTGATGGCTTTGGACAAGGACAAGATGAAAGCCTACAACCGGGATGTTTCAATGTGCTGGGAATGCTACAACTGCGTCAAGATTTGCCCGACGCAGGCCATTGAAGTTCGCAGTTACGCCGATTTCGTCCCCCTCGGAGCTTCGGCGACACCGATGCGTTCGACGGATTCCATCATGTGGACCGTCAAATTTCGCAACGGAACCATCAAACGATTCAAGTTCCCGATTCGGACCACAGCGGAAGGTTCCGCGATCCCCGACGGTGGTTTCAAGAGCAGTATCGACGGTCTGGATAGCCCCGCTTTGTTTACAGAACCGGAATCTCTTGGGTTGCCTGCGGTTTTTACTCTGGGCAGCAAGGAGGCGCTCCATGGCTAATTTCGAGACCGTTGTTGTCGATACGGACCTGCTTATTCTTGGAGGTGGAATGGCCGCCTGCGGCGCCGCCGTAGAAGCGGCCCACTGGGCCAAACAGAACGGCCTTAAGGTAACCCTCGTGGACAAGGCCGCGATGGACCGCTCGGGCGCCGTAGCGATGGGCCTTTCCGCGA
>JAJYJL010000207.1 GCA_021789565.1 Acidobacteriota bacterium | reverse complement strand
GGAAAAAGGCAGTGAAATCGAGTGGGGCGGCGATTTTGGCGGCACAGATGAAACACTGCTGGCCGAAAACTTTGACCGGCCGGTGATGGTCCACCGCTACCCCAGCCAGGTGAAGGCCTTTTACATGAAGCCCGACCCCGAGCGCCCCGATCTCGCTCTTTGCGTCGACATGCTGGCGCCGGAAGGCTACGGCGAAATCATCGGCGGCAGCGAGCGCCTGGCGGATTACAACCTGCTGGTCAAGCGCATGGAAGAGTCAAACCTTCCGCGCAAGGCCTTCGAGTGGTACCTCGACCTGCGGCGCTACGGCACCGTTCCGCACGGCGGCTTCGGCATGGGCATCGAACGCGTCGTGGCCTGGATCTGCGGCCTCGAACACGTCCGCGAAACCATCCCCTTCCCCCGCATGCTCTACCGCCTGACGCCGTGAGATTATTCGGCTGGTCTTCGCGAAAGGGTAAGCGCTTACTCGCGCTGCAAACGCGGCCCGTAAGATGTGGCTTCAGCCGCAGTGCCTTGTAGAGGCATTCAGTGGAACGTCTCTTTCTTAAAGCTAGATGCCCCAGCGGGGTGTGTCTGCAACAGCCGGCGGTCATAGACCGCCGCTACAGCAAAACAGGTAAATCATGAAAATTCGCATTCTTGGAATTCCGCTTGATCTGGGACAGGCGCGGCGTGGGGTGGACATGGGTCCGTCGGCCGTGCGAGCGGCGGGGCTAAACTCCGCGCTCAGGGTCCTGGGCCATCACGTGGAGGATGCCGGCAACATTCACGTCCGCATCGCCGAGGAGCAGCACTTTGGCGACAAGCGCGCCAAGTATCTTAAAGAAATTGCCGAAACTTGCCGTGAGGCCGCGGAGCGCGTCTATCAGACCGTGAAGGACGGTTGGTTCCCGATTTCGCTGGGTGGCGATCATTCGATTGCGGTGGGAACACAGGCGGGCGTTTCCATACTCCTCCACGAGCGCAGCCAGTCGATCGGCTGCGTCTGGATTGACGCGCACGCCGACATGAACACGCCGGAGACCAGCCCCAGCGGAAACATCCACGGCATGCCGTTTGCCGCTTCGCTCGGTTTCGGCCCGGAAGAGCTGACGCAGATCGGCGGCTTCGCACCCAAGCTGAAAGCCGCGAATTGCGCCCTGATCGGCTTGCGCGATCTGGACAGCCGGGAGCGCCGCCTGGTGAAAGATTCTGGCGTGAACGCCTTCACCATGCGCAACATCGACGAATACGGCCTGCGCTCGGTGATGGAGAAAAGCATCGCGGCTGCCACGGACGGCACGGCCGGTTTTGTGGTATCACTGGACATGGACGTGGTCGACCCGCACGAGGCCCCCGGCGTGGGCACGCCCGTGCGGGGCGGGATTACCTTCCGCGAGGCCCATTTGATCATGGAAATGATTTCTGATAGTAAGAAGATGCTGGCGCTCGAAATGGTGGAAGTGAATCCCATCATTGATATCCTGAACCGGACAGCGGTCCTGGCAGTGGGATTGGCGGCTTCAGCACTGGGGAAGAAGATTCTGTGAAGAAACGCATTCGGGTTGGGGTTCTGTTTGGCGGGCGCTCGGGTGAGCATGAAGTCTCACTGGTTTCCGCCACCTCCGTGATCAAGGCGCTCGATCCCGCAAAATATAAAGTGACGCCCATCGGCATCAGCCGCGAGGGGCGGTGGTATAGGGGGCGGGCGTCGCGCGGGCCGCTCTCTGACGTCCTTAAAAAGGGACAGGAGGTCATTCCCTCCGCTGATCCTTCCGGGCCCAGATTTTTCGCCCGTGACACAAAGGGCGCGTCAAAGCACGCGCGCGGCGTGGATGTCATCTTTCCCGTTCTCCACGGGACGTTTGGCGAAGACGGCACGGTTCAGGGCCTGCTGGAACTTGCCGGTATTCCCTATGTGGGTTCAGGAGTTCTGGGCTCCGCGGCTGGCATGGACAAAGACGTGATGAAGCGCCTTTTCCGGGACGACGAACTTCCCGTGGCGGACTGGGTTTTGGTTTTGCGCGGCGAGTGGAAGCAGAGTCCGGCGCGCCAGCGCAAGCTGATTGAAACAAGGCTGGATTATCCGTTATTCGTCAAGCCCGCGAACCTGGGTTCTTCCGTCGGCATCAGCAAGGTCCACGAGCGGTCCGAGCTTGGGCCGGCCATCGATCTGGCCGCGAGCTACGACCGCAAGATCATCGTCGAAAAGGGACTCGATGCGCGCGAGATTGAGTGCTCGGTGCTGGGGAACGATTCGCCGCAGGCCTCGGTCCCCGGCGAGATCGTTCCGGCGAATGAGTTCTACGATTACGAGGCGAAGTACGTCAAGGAAGGCTCGGAACTGGTTATCCCGGCGAAGCTCTCGCGCGCGGAGACGCGATATGTCAGAGAGCTGGCCCTGCGCGCGTTCCGCGCCGTGGACTGCGCCGGCATGGCGCGTGTGGATTTCCTGCTCGACCGCCCGAGCGGCAAATTGTTCGTGAACGAAGTCAACACCATCCCGGGTTTTACCCCCATCAGCATGTACCCCAAAATGTGGGAAGCCAGCGGCATTTCCTACCCCGCGTTGCTTGACCGGCTGATCGAACTGGCGCTCGAACGCCACTGCGAAAAGGAACGTACGCGATACGATTACGGCCGCTAGTGCCGGGCAAGACCCGAGGGCCGTAAGGGTCTGCCCTGCAATGTTGCGCCCTTGACACCAGACTACCCCCGTGGTAGGGTTAACTAACCAGATAGTTAAAAGGTCTTTTTATGCCGAAGCAGGCTGAAGCACGGCGCGCCCTGGAAGCTCCGGAAACTCGCGCAAGCATCCTTCGCGCCGCCGAGCACATCTTTGCCGAGCGCGGCCTTGCGGGCGCGCGCATTGACGCCATTGCAGCGGCCGCGGGCGTGAACAAAGCCCTCATCTATTACTATTTCGAGAGCAAGGATGCGCTGCACCTGGCTGTGGTGGAAGAACACATGAAAGAGTTCTCGGGCCGGGCGCTTGAGCTTCTCTCCAGCGAACGGGGCGTCAAGGACAAGGTGCTGGACTACGTCAGTATGCACTTTGATTTCATCGCCTCGCGAAGGGATTATGCCCGGCTCTTTCAGCGGTTTATGATGGCTGACAACCAGCCCTTCATGCGAATCCGAAAAGAGTATTTTTCGCCCGTGGCAAGGAGGTTCCAGGCGGTCATTGAACAGGGCATCCGGAGCGGCGAGTTTTGCGCCGCCGACAGCGCCCACACCGCCATCTCGCTGGCGGCGCTGACGGTTTTTTACTTTTCGGCCTCGCCGGTGCTGAAGGCGGCCGGAATCATCCACGACCCTTATCAGAAATCCCAGCTGGCCAGGAGGAAAAAGGAAGTCCTGGAATTCGTTCGGCGGGCGGTCTTCAAAAATCGCGGGGCAGGTTTGAAATGACGCGCAAACTTTTTGCAGTAATTCTGGGTTTGGTGGTTGTGGCAAGCTTGGCCGTGTACTTGATCACGCGGCCGCCATCAAAAGGCATGGTGCTCACCGGCTTGGTGGACGCGGATGAAGTCTCCGTCAGTTCGCAGATCGCCGGCCGCCTCCAGCAGGTGCTGGTGCACGAAGGCGACTCGGTGAAGCAGGGACAGGTGGTGGCTACGATTGTTCCCAGGGAATTGCAGGCGGACCAGGCCTTTTACGCTTCTTCGGTGAAGAGCGCCAACGCCCAGGTTGGCGCAGCGCGGGCAACGCTCAGGTTCCAGGAGCTTCAGACACGCGATCAGATCCATCAGGCGGAGGCCAGCCTTTCCGCGACCCAAGCGCAGTTGAAACAGGCACAGGCCAACCTGGTGCTGGCCCGGCAGAACTTTACGCGCACGGAAGGGCTCTTCAAGCAGCAGATTGTTTCACAGCAGCAGCAGGACCAGGCGCAAACCACCCTGCAAACAGCCCTGGCGAATGTGGAAGCGCTCGAAAAGCAGGTGCAGGCGGCACGCGCGGCGGTGGCGCTTGCGCGATCAAACGCCGAGCAGGTCACCGTCCGCGAGCGCCAGCTTGCGGCCAATCAGCATCAGTTCGCGGCGGCGCGCGCGCAGGATCTGGCCGCCCAGGCGCGACTGGACTACACGGAAATCCGTTCGCCGATCAGCGGCCTGGTGACGCTGCGGGCGGCGCTCACCGGCGAGGTGGTGAACCCGGCCCAGCCGATCCTGGTGCTTTACGACCCGGACAAACTTTGGGTGCGGGCCGACGTGCCGGAGACGGACATTCACCTGATCCGCATTGGCGAGCAATTGCCCGTGCGGTTTCCTGGCGGCTTTGAGCGCACGGGAACGGTTTATTTCCGCGGAGTCGACGCCGACTACGCAACGCAGCGCGATGTGAGCCGCACCAAGCGCGACATCAAAACTTTCCAGATCCGGTTGCGAGTGGACAACCAGGACCGGAGGCTTGCGCCGGGACTGACGGCCTTCGTAACGGTGCCGATCAACGACGGCCAGTAGGAGCGGCCGCCGACGGCGCATGTCGCCTGCGCGCGGTCGAGGACTTATCAAATGGCAGCGATTGAGGTGGAAAAGCTGACCAAGCGCTTCAGCGGATTTACCGCCGTTGACGCGCTCTCCTTCCGCGTGGAGGAAGGCGAGATCTTCGGCCTGCTGGGGCCGAACGGCGCCGGCAAGTCTACCCTGATTCGGATGCTGACCACGCTGATTCCGCCCACCGAGGGTACGGCGCTCGTGAACGGCTTTGACATCATCCGCCAGCAGAGCGAAGTGCGCCATTGCATTGGCGTGATTCCGCAGGCGATGACTTCTGACCTTGATCTGAGCGCGGAAGAGAATCTGAACATCTTTGCCAAGCTTTACGGCGTGCCGCGCAGCCGCCGGTCGCACATCATTCTGGAGTTGCTGGAGGCGGTGGAGCTGGAGAAGTGGGCCAAGCATCCGGTCAAGAACCTTTCCGGCGGAATGAGGCGCAGGCTGGAGATTGCGCGCGGCCTTGTGCACGAACCCAAAATCTTTTTCCTGGATGAGCCGACCACGGGTCTGGATCCGACCTCGCGCATCGCCGTCTGGGAAATGCTGGTAAACATCAAGAAGCAGCGTGACCTCACCATCCTGCTGACCACGCACTACATGGACGAAGCCGACCGTCTCTGCGACCACATCGCGATTGTGGACCACGGCAAGCTGATGGCGCTCGATTCGCCGATGAAGCTGAAGGCCTCGATCCCGGCAGCGAGTTTTCTGGAAGTCAGTTTCTCCGCCGTGCCGGAAGGCTGGCTGGAAACCTTAAAGGGTCTTCCGCATCTTGAAAGCATCATCGTGCACGACCACATTTACCGAATCGCTTCCCACAACGGTCCCCGGACCACCGTGGAACTGATGGAAGCGGCCCGGCGCGCGGGCATTGAGGTGTCATCGCTCTCAGTCCAGAGCACCACCCTGGACGACGTTTTTACGCATTACACCGGCAGACAGCTCCGGGACGAGTTGCAGGAGCACTCTTACGAATCGAGCCTGATGCCTCCGAGATAAAAGAGTTTCGGGCAGAGCTTCCCGCGCCGGCGGATTGGAACAGAAATGAACCGTATTGCAGCCCTCATCCAACGCGACCTGCTGAAGTTCTTCCGCAGCCCTGCGCTGATGATGGCCTCTTTGATTTTTCCTCTGGTGCAACTCGTGGTGCTGGGCTACGCGTTCGGCGGGAAGATCAAAAACCTGAAAGTGGGTGTGGTGAACCAGGACTACGGACTGGAAACGGTGAGGCTGCAGGAGATGTTCGGGGCCATTGCGGCCAACGCGCAGACATTCAACACGGTCAGCTACAACGATCCGCGCCAGGCGCTCACGGACCTGAAGCAGGGCCGCATCAACGCGGTGCTGGAAATCCCGCCGAATTTTTCGAGGAGCGTCCTGGAGCAGCACGCTCCGCAGATTGCCCTGATTGAAGATAACACGGACAACTTTGTAACCAGCGCGCTGGAGGGCGTTTTCAACGGACTGGTGAACACTTACAATCAACCCCGGGTGCAGCCGCGCGTGCCCGGCGGCGCCACGCTTCAGGTGGTGGAGTTGTACCCTTACGTTCCTTACATCCAGTACCTGCTGTCGGGCTCCGTGGTGCTGGCCATCTTTGTTTCCGCCATGATCGGCGGCGGCATCATCTTTATCGATGACAAGGCGCGCGGCCTGCATGAAGGCTATCTGGTTACTCCCATCAGCAAGTTTGAATTGATCATGGGATTCACGCTTTCCGGGGCCAGCAAGGCGATCCTGGCAGGACTGGTCCTCAGCACGCTGGGGGCCCTGCTGGCGGGCATTCCCCATCCCATGGACCCGGTGCGCGTGCTGCGCCTTATCGTTGTAATCGTGGTCAGTTCGATGGCCCTGATCAGCATGATGTTTCTGATGATGGTGCGTATCAGCGACCCGCTGGTGCCGCGGGCCATCTTCGGCGTGCTCAACACCCTGCTCTTTTTCCCCAGTGGCGCCGTCTATCCCATCAACGCCTTTCCGTCCTGGATGAAGGCCATCACCGTTGTGGATCCGTTCACCTACGCCGTTCACGCCTTCAAGACGCTCTTCCTCAAGAACACAGGCTTCGCGGCAATCTCCTTTGACCTTGTCTATCTCACCAGCTTTACCATCATCATGATGACCTGCGCCACTCTGCTCTTCCGGCGGACACTCTAACGCAGGCTTTGAGGGTCCGGGGCCTGTGATGTCTGGCTGCTTGTAATCCGCCGGGATTCGCGCGCGTTGACGGCGTGCCGGGATGCGCTAGAATGAACTATTTGCGGCGAACATATGGAAACGAACAAGCGACCCAGGGTTTCGGTTGTCAAGTACCTGAACACGGCCCCGTTGATCTGGGGCATGCTGAAAGGCCGCCAGAAGGGAAAATACGACCTCGACTTCACCACGCCCGCAAAGTGCGCCGACGATCTGGCCCGGCGTGAAGCGGCAGTGGGAATTGTGCCCTCCATCGAATACCAGCGTATGGACCGGCTCCGAATCCTGCCGGGATGTTCGATTGCCTCAAAAGGGGCTGTGAAGAGCGTTCTGCTTCTGAGCAAGGTGCCCATTCAGCAGGTGGAAACGGTGGCGCTTGATAATTCCTCGCGGACCTCGGCGGCGCTGGTCCGGGTGTTGCTGCAAAAGTTTTATTCGAGGCCTCTCACCGCGGCGCCCGCAGATCCGGAACCCTACAAGATGCTGCAGCAGGCGGATGCTGCTCTCCTGATCGGCGACCCCGCGCTCACATTTGCGGACAACGGCCTGGAGGTGTATGATCTGGCGGCTGAGTGGAAAAAATTTACCGGACTGCCTTTTGTTTTTGCAGTCTGGGCCGGCCATGAAGACGCCGACCTTGGCCGCTTCTGCGCGGACTTTGAAGCGTCAAGGGATTTTGGCCTCGATCACATTGACGACATCGCCAATGAGTACTCGCCCAGGCTGGGGTTGGCGCCGGAAGCGGTGAAGGTTTACCTGAAAGAAAATATCGATTATTCTTTCGATGAGGAAAACCGCAAGGGACTGGAGCTTTTTTACCGCCTTGCGCATGAAATGGCTATTATCCCCGGGGCGAAAGAGATTGTGTTCCCTTAGCTTAAACGTAGCGTGATTTCGTACAAGCGCTCTCAGTGATGGCTTCAACGCCGGTAAAGACAGCATGAGTTTAACGCAGACACAGGCTCTGGAAATGTTGCGCTCCGACGATCTGCTTGGCGTTGGCATGGAGGCAGACTCTCAGCGCCGGAAACTCCATCCCGGGAATGTTGTAACCTACCAGATTGACCGCAACATCAACTACACCAACATCTGCACGGAGTACTGCTCCTTCTGCGCGTTTTACCGGCCAGTGGGCTCGCCGGAAGGGTATGTGCTGCCCCTCGAAACCATTTATCAGAAAATTGAAGAGACACTGGCGCTGGGCGGCACCGGGGTCCTGATGCAGGGCGGACTGCATCCGGACCTGAAGATCGATTACTATGAAAATCTCCTTTCCAGCATCAAGCGCCGATATCCCCAGGTCCACCTGCACTGCCTTTCGGCGCCGGAAGTCCTGAACATTGCGGAGATCTGCGGGTTGAGCGTTCGTGACACGCTCGTGCGCCTGATGGATGCGGGCCTCGATTCCATTCCCGGAGCGGGCGCGGAAATTCTGGATGACGAAGTAAGGCAACGGATCGCGCGGCTGAAGTGCAACACCGAAGAGTGGCTTTCCGTCCATCGCCAAGCGCACAAGCTGGGCATGCGAACCACCGCCACCATGATGTTCGGCTGCGGAGAAACCTTTCAGCATCGAATCGCGCACCTGGAGCGGGTGCGCCGGCTGCAGGAAGAAACCGGCGGCTTCACGGCGTTTATTCCGTGGTTCTTCCAGCGCGAGAACACCTCGCTCGGGTGCTCCATCAAGGAAGAAGTCTCGGCGGTGGAATACCTGAAGACGCTTGCCGTCAGCCGCCTTTATCTGGATAACATTCTGAATGTTCAGGCGTCCTGGCTGACCCCCGGCCACAAGGTCTGCCAGATTGCCCTTCGTTTTGGCGGCAACGATGTTGGAAGCATTCTGATTGAAGAAAATGTTGTCTCCGCCGCAGGATGCGGGCGCACTTCTTCTGAAGAAAAACTTCGCTGGATGATTCGTGACGCGGGTTTTCGCCCCGTCAAACGCGACACGCTTTATCGCAATTATTTCCTGAACTAAGACAGCCTCGCGAACGGCCAACCGGGTGCTGCCTGCGGCTCTACGCTGATGACCGAGCTCCGATGGAATCCGACGGTGCGCGAATGGGTCTCGACCGCATCGCACCGCCAGAACAGACCCCAGATGCCGCGCGACTGGTGCCCGTTCTGCCCGGGCTCGGGCCGCGTGCCGGAAAACTACGACGTCTATATCTATCCCAACGATTTCGCCGCGTTCACAATTCCCGCGCCGACCCCGGCCATCAAAGGTGATGATTTCTACTCCGTCATACCGTCGCACGGCAAGTGCGATGTGGTGCTTTACCACCCTGATCACAACACCTCCGTTCCGCAGATTCCGGTTGACCACCTCACGCGGTTGGTGAAGATCTGGCGCAAGAGGTTTGAGGAACTCAAGGCAACGCCCGGCATCCGCTACGTGCTGATTTTTGAAAACAAGGGAGAGGTGATCGGAGTCACCATGCCTCATCCGCACGGGCAGATTTATTCTCTGCCGCTGGTTCCGCCCATCGTCAAGAAGGAGCTTGCCGCCGCGCGAGCTCACCACCGGAGCCATCGCCGGTGCCTGTTCTGCGACATCCTCCAGAAGGAACGTAAACAGAAGCTGCGGATCGTGGCGGAGAACCGCGCGTTCACGGCTTTTATTCCTTTCTACGCGCGCTGGCCCTACGAGGTACACATTTATCCACGGCGGCACATGGGTGCTCTGGATGAGTTCAAGGCGCCAGAGGAAGAGGCGCTGGCTGAGATGCTGAAGTGGGTGACCCTGAAATACGACAACCTGTTCCACATGTCATTCCCGTACATGATGCTGCTGCACCAGGCGCCCACACAAGGCCAGCATCCTTAT
>JAJYJL010000206.1 GCA_021789565.1 Acidobacteriota bacterium | reverse complement strand
TTCGTTGTCGGCATTTCAGGCGGCGCTGCTTGCCTCACAGGTCCGAACAACAAACTCGCCTAACTGCCCGGCACATCGATATTGAGCCATGCAACATCACGACCTTCTGGCGGGGCTCGTCCGCATTCACATCCTCGGTCACGCCGCCCGGCACTCAATCTACGGGCAATGGATCATCTACGAGCTCGCCAGGCACGGCTATCGGCTGAGCCCCGGCACGCTCTATCCCCTGCTTGACGCCCTGGGAAAGAAAGGACTGCTGCGCTCCACGCGTCAGATGGTCGGCGGCAGATTTCGCCGGGTCTACCGGGCTACTCCGGCAGGCCGCAAGGCGCTGAAGGCCACCAGACACAAGGTTAAGAAGCTGTGTGGCGAACTATTTGAGGTCGAATTATGAGACCCTTTCTTTCACTTCTGTTGCTCCTCCTTGTGTACCCGAAGGCGTCGTTCGCGGGACCGCCATTCCAGACTGACGACCCTGATCCGGTTCCATACAGGCACTATGAGTTCTACAGTTTCGGTTCCGCGGGTTCCACGCGGCTGGAGACGGGCACGCTAGGGCCTGCTGTCGAACTCAACTGGGGTGCAGTCCCGAACGTACAACTTCACTTAATTGTCCCTGCCGCTGCGGCATTCCCATCAGACGGGCCATCCGCGTTTGGGATGGGTGACATCGAGACCGGTATCAAGTACCGTTTTATCCAAGAAACCAAGCATCGGCCGATGGTCGGCACATTTACAATGCTTGAAATGCCGACCGGTGACCCTGACCGAGGCTTGGGTGCCGGACAATTATGGGCTCGAGTCCCGATCTGGATTCAGAAGAGTTTTGATCCCTGGACCACCTACGGAGGAGGGGGGATAGTCATTAGCCACGCTCCGGGGGCGCGGGATTACCCATTCAGCGGCTGGTTGCTGCAGAGGGACTTTGGCAAAAAATGGACGCTGGGTGGAGAAGTCTTTTACCACGGCCCGGAAGGGATGGGCACGCCGAGCCCTCGCCCCGCAACGCTGGTTGATCTGGGGGGTTACTATTACTTCAAAAATCCCGGCTTTCAACTATTATTCGCATATGGCCACAACATCGCAGGGCAAACGGAGAACTACGCCTACCTCGGTCTCTATTGGACATGGGGTCCGAAATCTACGCCGGGCGATTAATCCCACTGATCAACTCTGTAACGTGTTGCAATCGGAAACTGCAACCAACAGACTTCAGCAGAGCTTATTAGCCGGTAGAGGACGGACTTTTCTGGACATGCTCGACAAATGCCTGTAAAGACGAAACCTGCGGCCCCAGATCGATTAATGGGAAAGGACTGCGCTAATTAAGTTACACTAACGCGTTACAGGTCTCATCTTGCAAGTGGCGGTTCGCCGCGGAGGTCGTTTGCGCTGAACTTAATGGGACCAAAGGGGCCGGCCGCCCTGGCGGTTTTCCTGGTTATTCGCACTTACTTGCATTAAGAACAAGGAACGCTTAATACGATCCGCGAAAGTAAGACACTTCTGAAGGAGACTCTATGCATCGCGCAATCGAATGTCGGCATTCGAGCCGGACGATGACCCTGACCATAATTGCTGTCCTGATTTTATGTTTTGGCATCCCCCAAAGTGCCAGAGCGGCGGATCCCGCATTGAAGTTTGAAATGTCGTTTCCGGGTTCGGTCCATAGTGCACCTATAACCGGGCGGGTCTACGTGATCATTTCAGATGAGCAGGAACCCGAACCCCGTTTGCAGGTGGGATCGTGGGGCAGTCACGCACCGTTCTTCGGAGCAGACGTTACCCAGTTCAAGCCGGGTGAAGCTGCTGTGATCAGTGCTTCAACTCTCGGTTACCCAACGCACCGCCTGAATGACATTCCGGCAGGGGACTACTACGTACAGGCGCTGATCAGCATTTACACGCAATTTCATCGCTCAGACGGCCACACCATCTGGGCCCCCATGGACCAATGGGAAGGCCAGCAATTCAACCGGGAACCGGGAAATATTTACAGCAAGGTCGAGCGTATTCATCTGGACCCCGCAGCAGGTTACGACGTGAAGCTGAGTCTGACGCAAGTGATTCCACCCGTGAAAGTGCCGGCCGATACAGCGTGGGTGAAACGTATCAAGATCCAAAGCAAACTTCTCAGCAAGTTCTGGGGCCGCCCTGTCTACCTGGGCGCGGTGGTGCTGCTGCCCATGGGCTACGATTCCCATCCCGAAACTTACTATCCCGTAATCTACGAGCAAGGACACTTTGGCCTGCAGCCAGCGTTCGGGTTTTCAACTGTGGAAAAGCCAGTGTCCAGCCAGTTGGAAAAATTCTTGCACTCCTACAATCGTGAGACCGGCTACCAGTTTTATAAAGCATGGAACTCCGACAGCTTCCCGCGTATGATCGCCGTCACGTTCCAGCATCCCACGCCGTATTTTGACGATTCTTACGCAGTAAACTCTGCCAACAACGGGCCGTATGGTGATGCACTCGTAAACGAGCTCATTCCTTATATCGAAAGGCACTTTCGCATCCTACGCAAATCCTACGCTCGTGTTTTGACAGGCGGATCAACAGGCGGGTGGGAATCGCTGGCGCTACAGGTCTTCCATCCAAAGTTCTTTGGCGGCACGTGGACACTCTACCCGGACCCGATTGACTTCCATCATTATCAGCTTGTGAACATATACAGCGATGACAATGCCTTCTTTGCCCCGGGACATCACTGGCTGCCGGCCGTGAGGCCGCTCGAGCGCCAGCCGGATGGGCAGGTAACAATGACCCTGCAGCAGGAAAGCCAACTCGAAGACGTTCTGGGCAACCACGGCCGATCAGGGCAGCAACTCGAAGCGTGGGAAGCCGTGTATGGGCCGGTAGGTGCGGACGGGTACCCGAAACCACTCTGGGATAAGCGTACGGGCAAGATTGATCACGACGTCGCAGATTACATGCAGGACCACGGCTACGACCTCACAGCCTATCTCCAACAAAACTGGCAGACAATTGGTTCCGATCTGGTGGGCAAGATCCATATCTATGTGGGCGACATGGACAGCTACTACCTGAACCTTGCGTGCTACGACCTGGAAAAGTTCTTGAAGAGCACTACCAGCCCGTATTACGACGGAACGTTTGAATACGGAAGACCGGAAAAAGGGCATGGATGGCAGCCGACCACCCAGGAAAACATGGTCCGCATGATGGCCGACCATGTCGCTGCCAGCGCGCCAGCCGGCGCAAACCTCAAGCAGTGGCACTATAACTAACCATTTCCATGCGAACACAGCCTTGAGAGCCGTGCAGGAATAACCCTTGGGGTCCAGCGGGAGAGCAGGAGCTTCTGCTGTCGCCCAGCATTTGCAAATGACCGTCAGACTGAAACCAGGTCTTGCTCTCAATCATCCGCGCACAAGTGGATGCCAGAGAAAGTTCCCGCAGATTTTTCTGAAACCTATCCTGAGCCCGTTCATCACAAGTATGAGAACGCGTGTGGGCGAGTCGCGTATTACCAGTTCACGAGTGATTTTCAAGCTTGTGTAGCGGCGGGGGTATTATTTCTTGAAACTCCAATCAGCGATCCTTGCACTCCTCTTTCTGTTGCCACCCGGCCATGGTGCTCTGGCAAAAGCTGATACTGCGGCTTGGGATAAAATCCTGCATCAGTACGTCAACCGGCAGCACCTGGTCGATTACACAAACTTAAAGCAGCATGATTGGAAGAAGCTCCGCGATTATGTCTCCGGACTTGGCCAAGCCGCCCTACAGGAGATGTCGCCGGACGAGAAGAAGGCGCTTCTGATCAACGCCTATAACTCCATGACGATGGAGTGGGTCGTCGAAAATTACCCGACACAGAGTATCTGGAACACACCGCGGCCCTTCAAGACCCACCGGTTTCGTCTGGCGGGAGCAGCTGTCTCACTGGATGAAATTGAGTCCCAGCTTCGAGAGATGAAAGATCCCCGGATTCATGCTGCGCTGGTATGCGCCGCGCGTAGTTGCCCTCCGCTCAGGCGCGAGGCCTACGTGGCCGACCGGCTTGACGAACAACTGGATGCCAATACGCGCGAATGGCTGGCCAATCCTGCGCTCAATCGGTTTTATCCTGACAAACGCCTGGCCGTCGTCAGCCCGATCTTCAAATGGTACAGACCGGATTTTGATGCGTATCCGGGCGGGCTGCGGGGATTCCTCCTCAAGTTCGGCCCACCGGAGGCCATGGAAAAACTCAGGAATGGTAACATCACCATCCGCTTTACGACCTATCATTGGGGGTTAAATGATCAATCCGGCGAGGGCAAAGACTACTCAACGTTTCAATTGGGAATTCATTGGCTAGCCAACTGGTTTCGCAATTGGTTCGCAGTCCTGGGACGGAAATATAACGTCAATCCTGCGATCTTCGGTGGGATTTACGTTGGTGCTATTCCCTTCTTCACACTATGCGTAGGCTGGATCGTCCGGAACCTGCGCCAGAAGAAATCTACTGCACTGCCAATCTTGGCAGCTTCTTTCTTTTTTATCTCTGCCTATCTTTATTTGCTGATAGTGGGACGCAATATCCCTGCGTGGGCCTACGCCGTTATCGTTGGCATGATCGGATTGGGGGTATATTCAACCGTCAAAAAGATCCGCGCCCACGCAGGCGCTGTTGGTAAAGGTTGAAAGGTCTTCATCAAATCCTTCGGCTTGGAATCCGGGCGCGCGTCAAACCTGGACAAGACAGGCGAACCGTACCGCTGGCACCTTGCGAATCTCGTCCAGCACTTCTTGCGATACAGGGCCATCGACATTGACTAGCCCTACTGCTTCCCCGGCCTGCTGGTTCCTGCCAAGCGCGAAACTGGCGATATTGACCTTCTTATCGCCCAGGATCGTACCGACGCGGCCAATGACTCCAGGCACATCCTGATTGCGGATGAATAGCAGGAACCCTTTGAGGGGCGCTTCGATATCAATATCGCTGATGCCAAGGACTCGCAGCCCACGCATTCCCACCATGCCCAGGACCGAAGGCGAATCTGTATCCGTACGGAGCGCGATGCCAAGCGAATTCGAATAAGCTGCACGCCTCGCACTTCTGACTTCCACAACCTCAATTCCCCGTTCCTGCGCCATGGCGGCGGCGTTGATCAGGTTGACTTCGTCCAGAAGAGGCTTGCTGAGGACCCCTTTGAGCACGGCATTCTTGACAAGATGCGTATTGAGCTCGGCCAGCCCGCCATCGTAGCTGATTTTCACTTCTTCCAGGCGCACACCGGCAATCTGGGCTACAAACGCACCGAGTTTTTCTCCGAGCTGAATGTAAGGCTCAATCTTCTTGTATTCCTCAGGCGAAATCGCGGGCATGTTGACGGCATTACGCGGCACTCCCAGGCGCAGGTAATCGCGAATTTGCTCCGCGATGCTGATGCCCACAATTTCCAAGGCCTCATCGGTTGACCCGGCGATGTGCGGCGTGGCGATAACGTTTGGGTGGGCAACCAGCCTGGAGTCCGTGGGCGGTTCCTTTTCAAATACGTCTAGAGCGGCCCCTGCAACGTGCCCGCTCTCAATTGCCTGGAGAAGGTCGCCTTCCTTGATCAGTTCGCCGCGGGCGCAGTTGAGGATTCGAACGCCGGGCTTTGTCTTCGCGAGTCTCTCAGCGTTGATGAGATGATGAGTTTCGGGAGTTGCTGCGGTATGGAGACTTATAAAATCGCTCGACGCCAGCAATTCATCGAACGGAACAAGTTTCACTCCCTGCTCCTGAGCAAGGCGCAAAGGCACGTACGGGTCGTAAGCGATAACCTGCATTTCAAACGCGCGGGCAAGGCGCGCCACCTCACTTCCAATCCGCCCCAGACCAACCAGCCCCAGCGTCTTTCCTCGCAGTTCCGTACCGGTCAGTTTCTTCTTGTCCCAAGCGCCCTTTTTCATTGAGGCATCGGCCTGCGGGATCCGCCGTGCCAGCGAAACCAAAAGCCCCACCGCCTGCTCCGCAACACTCGTAGCGCTGCCTCCCGGAGTGTTCATCACCACGATGCCATGCCGGGTGGACGCATCAAGATCCACGTTATCGACGCCAACGCCGGCCCGGCCAATGGCGCGCAGTTGCCTGGCATGGGCCAGGAGGTCTGCCGTTACTTTTGTGGCGCTGCGCACCACAAGGGCATCGGCATCCTTGATCTCTTCGATCAGTGAGAGGTCTTTCCGTTTAGGCAGGAAGATCACCCGCCATGAACTTTCCGACTGCAGTACGTCCAACGCCTTCTTTGAAACTTCATCAGCAACCAGAATTTTCATCTCGTTCGCTACTCCGGATTCAGTTGAACCCCCGGGCCGGTTCAATTTCCCTTTGCCAGATTTGCGGTCTTCGCTTGGTGAACGCCGCGGTTTCTAACCATACGACCGCTCGAACCCTTTCATAAACGAGACGAGGGCCTGAACACCCTCGAGTGGCATTCCGTTGTAGATCGAAGCTCGCACTCCTCCAACATCACGATAGCCCTTCAGGGAATAAAGCCCTTCTTTGCCGGCTTGCTTGAGAAACGCTTCGAGCGCCTCAGGCGTGGGCAGATCAAACGTGACGTTCATCGTGGAACGGTCTGCTTTGTCCACCAACGGCCTGTAAAAACTCGAATGGTCGAGAAGTTCGTAAAGGAGCTGGGCCTTTTGATTATTGCGGCGTTCGATCTCGCTTACGCCTCCCTGGTCTTTCATCCACCGCAAAACTTCCCGAGTGAAATAGATGTTGAAGGTACTCGGCGTGTTAACAAGCGATTGGCCCTTCTCCACGGCTGCGTAGTTCAGTAAGGGCGGAGTCAGCGGAATCGCGTGGCCGAGGAGGTCTTTCCGGATCACAACGATAGCAGTCCCACCAGGACCCAGATTCTTTTGCAGGCTCGCATAAACCAGTCCAAACTTTGAATAATCCATCACGCGGGACAGAATTTCCGATGTCGTATCTACCACCAGGGGCAGGTCGCCCGTTTCGGGAAATTTGTTCCACCGCGTTCCGTAAGCCGTGTTGTTCGATGTGATGTGAAGATAAGAAGTGTCTTTGGGGATACGCTCCACGTCCAGTGGCGGGATACGCACGAACTTTTCGCTCCGGCCGCTGGCAGCGGTCTCAATGGTGCCAAAAGGAGCGGCGTCTTTGATCGCAGTGGCAGAGAACACTCCTGTTTCCACGTAGGCCGCGCGATGGGAAGGCTTTAATCCAATCAGGTTCATGGGTATGGCCGAAAACTGCATGCGCGCGCCGCCATGCACAAAAAGCACTGAATAGTTTTCCGGCAATGAAACAAGTTCTCCAAAAAGCGCAATGGCTTCTTCGACCACCGCCACAAAGTCCTTGGAACGATGGCTGATCTCAATAATGGACGCGCCAATGCCGCCGTAATTCAAAAATTCCTGCTGCACACGAAGCATGACCGCCTCGGGAAGCATGGCCGGCCCCGGGCTAAAATTGAAAACCCTCCCTGCAGGGCGCGCCGTTGAGAGCGCGGGCGCATTTGCTTCATTGGGTGTGGACATTAGCATCCTCCTTGGGTATAGCGACTGTGAAACCGCGAACAACATTGGGAACTCTGGCCAACTCCGAGGGCGCCCTGCACCAAGAGCGCGGGAACGAAGACGAGGAGCCCTTTCCCGATTGTTCTTGCCTGGCACCCCCTTCCTTTTGCCAGCAGATGTCGGCCAGGATACTCCCCGCGCGGACCATAACAAGACGACGCGAGATCGGCAGTTCCTGCGGGAAGAAGGTACTCTACGTCACCCGCCCCAGGAATGTCAAACGAGGCAGATCTCTGAATTAGAGCACAACAGTTTGCCAATTTTCACGCAGAGCAGATGACCGGAAGCTCATCAAGCCGCCCGGATCGCCGATTTCATTTGCGACGCGGAGCTCGTCAGTTCGAGCCGTCCGTTACGGTGATGTCGCTGTGCAGTGGCAGATCGCGGGAAGAAGTTCCCACCCGCACCCGGTACGTGCCCGCAGACAAGGTCCAGCGGTGCGCTGACTCGTCGTAATACGAGAGCGACCGTGGGTTTATGGTAAAGCGTGCTTGTCTGGATTCACGGGGTTTCAAGAAAACCTTGGCAAACGAGCACAATTGCCGCGGCGGCTCCCCATGGGCGGCAGGCTGGCTGACATAGGCCTCAACCACCTCGGCCCCGGCACGCTGCCCTGTGTTCGTGACAATGACAGTGCCATGAATTGATCCTGGCTCTTTAGTCAGCTTTGTGGGCGTGATGACAAGATGGCTGAGGCGAAAGGTCGTGTACGACAAACCAACCCCAAATGGGAACAACGGGGCGTGACCAGTTGCGTCGTACCACCGGTAACCCACGTTAAGCTTCTCACTGTAGGTGGATGTACCCTTAACGCCCGGCCATTGATGCGGAGAGCTGGTGGGAATTTCATCCGAAGTGCGCGGAAATGTCAGTGGCAGCTTCCCCGCCGGATTGAAGTCCCCGAACATAATGGCGGCAATCGCGTTACCGTCTTCCTGCCCCGGGTACCACGCTTCAATAAGTCCGCGGACCCGATCAACCCATGGCATCAGAACCGGGCCACCGGTGTTCAGAACAACAATGGTTTTGGGGTTGGCCGAGGCAATAGCCGAAACAAGCTGGTCCTGGTTACCTGGTAATTCAAGGTTCGGCCGGTCGTGACCTTCTCCCTCTATCGTGCTTACAAAGACGATTGCAACATCTGCAGACTTCGCCGTGTTGGCAGCCGTGGCAAGATCGCTGCCATCCGCATAAGAAACGTGGCTTCCTGCGCCGGCGCGCTTGCGGATGCCATCGAGCGGACTGACCACATAAGGCGCAACCACGGCGGAACTGCCATTGCCTTCCACGGCCGGCTTCAATCCACCGTCGGAGCCGATGACGGCAATCGAAGAAACGTCGGAAAGCGGAAGAATATTGCCTTCGTTCTTCAGGAGGACAGCTCCCTGTTTGGCAACGCTGCGTGAGAAGGCGTCATGCTGCGGGGTTCGCACATTCGCGTCCCAACTACCTGGCTGCTGCTTGTCAAAAAGGCCGTGCCGGAACATCGTTACAAGTATCCGCCGGACATGCTCGTCCAGTGTCGCCATGCTGACTTCGCCGTCTTTAACAGCCGTTTCAAGCGCCTGGCCATAGTAGCGGTCGTCAGGCATTTCCTGGTCCAGGCCCGCCTTGGCTGAAGCAGCCGTGGAATGAGTGCCGCCCCAGTCACTCATGACCCACCCGCCGAAATCCAGTTGTTTCTTGAGGAGATCGCCCAATATATGCGGGTTCTCACAGGAGTAAACACCGTTGGTCTTAATATAGGCGCACATGAAAGTGCCGACACCGCCCGAGACCGCAGCACGGGCCAGCCGATCGCACCGCCCGGCGGCTGACCGTGAGGCGCGCACGTTCCCGGTACCCTGCAGCCGATGCGGCCGATTGGAGACGAGCGATGACCGTTCCCGCGGCGGCGGGAACCGGACGCGGGGGTTGGGAATGAGCGCCGGCGAACCGGGTGATAGGGCCGGGACGAAGTGGGATCGCGCCGCCCGGTACCTGAAGATCGCCATGATCCT
>JAJYJL010000205.1 GCA_021789565.1 Acidobacteriota bacterium | reverse complement strand
ACGGCGTTTGAACAATTCGTTTTTTAACCTGGGCTTTACCTTGTTATACCTAGGCAGTTCGAAGTAGCGGTTCCAGAATGTGTGGACAAGGGCCGATTCTAGTTCCTTCCAGGTCTTCACTGCAGGACGCCCGGCGCATGTGGCTATATACACGTCGATAGTTTTCACCCCGTATAATTTGCCGAATGCCTGGCTGGCCTTGTTCACCGCTGAAGCCGCAGGCCGCCCCGCGCCCTTGCCCGTCGTTCCAATGTAAATTATTCGCGACCGACGACCGCTTTTGTGCTTGTGCAACTTGGGCGTCGTAAGAATGTAAACCATCCTATTACGCCATCGGTTACTTCGCGTGATAGTCAGCACGGGGGTATCGGTGCAGTTGATGCGCAGGGTTCGTTTCTTGCGCGGTTTGTGAGTCTTACCTTTCACGTTGGCCTTTCAACGAGCGTCTTTAGGGCAGTAATATAAAGCCAAGGCCGCAGCGGTGTCAACGCTTGGAGGCGATAGGCTTGGAGGCGATAGGCCACGCCGCCGGACTTGCGCCGTGGGCTTTTTGCGCGCGGGAATCAACGAACCCACGGCATAGAAACGATGCCGCGGCTACCAACTCTCCGCCCCCTGTTTTGCAATCCGTAACCGGTAATTCCTCAACTTCGTTCTTGCGTCTGAATTTAGCGGGTGGTATAGAGTTGGCATCATCATTTTGCGGCGAACGACTGCCATGGCGCTACAGCCAGAGGTCCACGCTACGGACTCCTGCCTGCCGCGGGGTGATTGAAGAGGGAGAGAAAACATGTCTTCTGAAAATGATGCAGGTGATCGAGGCGGGTCCGGGCGGCGGGTCGAAATTTACCGGCCCAGGGTCAGGGCACTGGGGCTCTCCCTGGCGGCTCTTACCGATGCCGCGCTGCCGCGGATTCCGCTACTGAGCAGCCCGGCCGCCGCGCCGCTTGCCTTCGATGGGGCGCCGCGAAACGACCGCTGGACGGTGATGGGCCCGGGAGGCGGAGGCTCGATCTACCTGCCCACCGTCAGCCCGCACAACCCCAATGACCTGCTCGCCCACTGCGACATGCTGGGCGCCTACATTTCGCACGACGGCGGAGATTCCTGGCGGATGTTCAATTTGCGGGGCCGCGTGCGGTTTGACCTGTTTGACCCTGTGGACCCGAAGGTGATCTACGTATCAACCATCGGGCTGTGGCGCAGCGCCGACCGGGGGAATACGTGGCGGCTGGTCCATCCCGCCCCCTCCTCGGTAACGGGCCTGGACATCCTGGGCGATGAGGCCGGCGAGAGAATCCTTACCCGGGGCGCCTCCCAGGGTTCCATCAGCACCCTGACTGTGGACCCGGCGAATTCGAAAATTTTATACGCCGCCTTCCTCGAGAACGGGACGCACACCTTTGCCACCTCGAACGACTGGGGCGCAACGTGGCAGCGGGGCGGCGAACTGCCGGGTTACGAGGCGAGCAGCGCCCACCCTTACGGCGGGACCCCGCAGCGCATTTTCGTGGACCCCGCTTCCCCGCCCTCCGACCGCACTGTTTACCTCATCGGCACCAACTCCATTTCCGTCCGGCAAAAGGGAACGTGGCGCAAGTTCGATCCGCCACCAGGCGTAATTTCCTTCAACGAATTTACGGGATATACCGGCGGGTTCCCCGGCGGCGGGGGCAGACCCATCTTCTACGTGACTTCCCGGGAAGGCGCTTTCGTTACCCACGACGGCGGCGAGAGTTGGAACGGCGTGACGCTGCCCGGCATCGAGGGCCGGGTGCGTTTCCAGGGCATCGCCGCCAGCTTTTTTCACCCCGAGGTGTGCTGCGTTTCGTATGACACCGGCAGGCGCCAGCCGCAGCCGGCATTCGGATTCGCCAGGACCACCGATTCCGGCCGCACCTGGACGGTGGCGTGGAACCAGTCGCAGCAGGACCACCTGCAGATGGCCTGGATCGAGGAGCGCAACGGCGGGGGCCGCAACACCGAGGACGTGGGGGCGTCGCCCTCGGACCCCAACCTTGTATTCGGTTGCGACGACATGCGCATCGTGCGGTCGAGAGATGGCGGCGCCAACTGGCAGGCGGTCTATTCACGCCGACTGGCGGATGGCGAGTGGACCAGCACGGGCATGGACGTCACCACCTGCTACGGCGTCCACTTCGATCCATTTGACAAAAAACGGATGTTCATCACTTATACCGATATCGGCCTGATGCGCAGCGAGGACGGCGGCAAGGGCTGGGTGACCTCCACCACCGGGGTGCCGCACCTGTGGCGAAACACCACTTATTGGATCGTTTTCGATCCCCAGGTGAAGGGCCGCATGTGGGGCGTGATGAGCTACGTGCACGACCTGCCGCGCACCAAAATGTGGAACCACCGCTCGGTCTCCACTTATATCGGCGGCATTGGCCGCAGCGAGGACGGCGGGCGCAACTGGACCTGCAACCCCGATTGGATTTCCCCGACCGCGCCCACTCATATTCTGCTGGACCCCAAAAGTCCCGTTACGGCCCGAGTGCTTTACGTGGCGGCGTTCGGAAAAGGCGTATACAAAACAACCGATGGCGGCGACCACTGGGTGCTGAAGAACAACGGCATCTCGCAGCAGGAACCTTATGCCTGGCGCCTGGCGCAGGATGCACGGGGAGTGCTCTACCTGGTGGTGGCGCGCCGCAGCGACGATGGAAGCTTTGACAACCCGGGTGACGGCGCGCTTTACCGCTCCGATGACGGCGCTGAACATTGGACCCGCATCACGCTGCCGAAGGGTGTGAACGGCCCCAACGGCCTGGCGGTGGACGTGAAGGATCCGCGGCGCCTTTACCTGGCGGCCTGGTGCCGGACCGTGCCGGAAGGCGCAAAAGACGGCGGCATCTTTCTCTCCACCGACGCGGGCAAGACCTGGCGCAACGTGCTGGCAAAAGATCAGCACGTCTACGATGTCACGGTCGATCCCCGGCACCCCAACGTCCTCTATGCCTGCGGGTTTGAGAGTTCGGCGTGGCGCTCCACCGACCGCGGCGAGACCTGGCAGCGTATTCGTGGTTTCAACTTCAAGTGGGGCCACCGGGTCATTCCCGACCCCTATAACTCGAAGATGATCTACATCACCACCTTCGGCGGAAGCGTCTGGCACGGACCCGCGGAAGGCGATGCCAACGCTCCCGAGGATATCGCCGGCCCGCCGGTGATGAGGTACAACCAGGACTGAAGTTTGGCGGCGCAGGGTTGTCCTGCACCTTTGCGGGTCTTCATCATGGAAAAGACAGCCGCCGCGGCCTTTCGTTTCAAGACCGCGGGGTGCGCCGCCGAAGTCCAATGTTAGGCTCCTTAACTGGGCTACGGCGCGCCCGGAAGCGCCCCGCCCGCTTGTTCAGGCCCCCTCACTGAACAACCAGACGGAGACGAACCCGCGCCGAAAGTTACTCTTCTGTTTTCAATAATTTAATTGGCCTGAACAAAATTAAGGCAGCAGATTGGAATGAGTTTTAGGTCATAAAAACGACAACGTGTAGTATCACCAGCGAAAGGCTATTGAAGTGAGCGGCAAAGCGGCGGCGTCTACCCAATTCTGGAAGGTCATGGATCGGTGCTGGAAAAAGGTTTGGTAGCGCTACCGGGAATCGAACCCGGGTTTCCAGATTGAGAATCTGGCGTCCTAACCCCTAGACGATAGCGCCATTGGACGTGTATAGCTTTTCTAACACCCGCTTTCGAAGGCTGTCAAGTCGCAGGCCGGATATGCCCATCCCCGCAACGCCTCAGGAAGGGAACTCTGCAGCTCTCCCAACCCGAACATCCCTGCGTAGTCGAAGGCCGCTCAATACCGGGTAGAAGAAGAGAAATTGAAGTCGTTTACCTTCATGGCAGGGACCACCATTTCAAATGACTCTTCGCCGGCTGTGCGCTGCGGGACGCCCATGGCTTCAACACGGTTCAGCATGTCAAACAGGCTCTGATTGAAACGAAGGTTCCTGACGGCGTGTTTGACCTCGCCGTCTTCGATCCAGAAGGTCCCGTCGCGGGTCATTCCGGTGAGGATCTTCTGATAAGGGTCAACCTCCCGGATGTACCACAGTCGCGTAACCAGCAGCCCGCGCGAAGTGGACTTCACCATATCGTCAACAGTCGTCTTACCGCCGTCCATCACGATATTCATGGGCGCTTCGCCATATTCGTTGGGAAGCGGAAAGCCGTGGCCGGTGGCGGTCTTACCCATCTTGCGGGCCGTCGCTCGCGCATAGACGAGGTTAGAGACCGTTCCCTTCTCCACCAGATTCACACGCCGCCGCGGAATCCCTTCGCCGTCAAACGGCGCGCCGGCCTGCAGGGGATGGTAGACATCGTCTCGGACGTTGATGTTCTCCCCAAAAAGCTTCTGGCCCACGCGGTCCGTCAGGCAACTGCGGCGCTCGTGCACCGACAGACCTCCAAAATCAAAGAAGAGAAAACCCAGCAGATCCAGAACAGCAGCCGGCTCGAGAATCACGGTGTACCTGCCAGGCGCAATGTCCTGCTGGTCGTGGTTTTCAAGGGCCTTGCTCGCCGCGCGGTCCGCCAGGGCTTCCGGGTCAAGCTCCAGGCAGGAAGGCGATGTTTTCTTGGCCCAGCCGGAGCTTCCCTCTTTCAGCATGGTGATAGAGAACTCGGAACTGGTTTCCTCGTGGAAAGCTTCCAGACCGCGGGAGTTGAACAGGCCGGTCACGTGAACGCCGTTGGAATAGACGCCGGCCGCCGTGAGGCCATCCTTCTCGGCGCGTTTAATCGCCGTGCAAACAGTTTCCGCGCGCGTCTGCGGGCTCAATTCCGCTGACTCTGTGTCAAAACGGTCAACCGACCGGTACATTTGCGGGCCGGGCATGGTCAGCAACTCTGGATTGGGAGGCCGGAGCCGCGCCAGCGCCAGCGCCGCCTCACAAACCTGCCGGATGGAGTTTTCATCCAGCTTGTTGGTGCTGGCCCGCGCCGTCCGCTGGTTGACCACCGCGCGCACCGACAGGCCCAATCCGTCTTCCGCGACGTTCTGATGAATGCAGTTGTTGGCGAAGCGCGTCAGCGAATAGGACGTTGAAGTGATAAAAGCTTCCGTTTCGTCGGCGGTAGAATACTTCAGCACCTTCTTGAAAATTTCTTTTGCGCGTTCGCGTTTGAGCATCGTTATACCAGTCACCGTCGGGCTAAGCTGGGTCAGGCAAGGAGGAGTTGAATGCCCGGCCGACAAAGCCCGCTACTTTGAATACGCCACGCCCACCTGGACTTTCCGGAAGCGTGAGGGCGAAGCTCCGTGCCCGGTTCCCATGGTCTGCATGGGCTGTCCCTTGCCGCAGTTGGGAGTGCCCCAGAGCGTCCACTCTTCCGGTCCGCAGATGGCGTCACAGGAATTCCAGAATTCCGTGGTAATGCCTCCGTAGCTGGGATTCTTCAGCATGCGGGTCCGCTTTCCGTTCTTGATTTCCCAGCCGATTTCAGTGCCAAACTGGAAATTGTAACGGCGGTCGTCAATCGACCAGCTCCGGTTGGTTTCCATGTAAATGGCGTCATCGGTACCGGCGATGAGGTCTTCAAGCGAACCCTTGCCGGGGAGCAGGCTGACGTTGGTCATGCGGATGAGGGGAATGCGGTTCCAGCCTTCGGCCCGCATGCTGCCGTTCGATCGCTCCTGTCCGATGGCCGCGGCGGTTTCCCGCGAAGTCAGATAGCCGGTGAACAAACCATCCGTGATGATCGGCGTGTTGTGCGCCGGGACCCCCTCGTCGTCATAGGCAAACGTGCCCAGGCCGGGCCCATGAGCGGGCGTGGCATCGGCAACGACATTCACGATGTCCGAGGCGTACTTCAGCTTGCCCAGTTGATCGAGGGTCAGAAAACTCATGCCGGCAAAGTTGGCTTCCGTGCCCAGAACGCGGTCGAGCTCAATGGGGTGCCCGATCGATTCATGAATCTGCAAGCCCACCTGCGAGCCGCCCAGGATGATGTCCATTTCGCCAGCCGGGCACTGGTCGCAGGCATGCAGCGCGGCTGCTTCCTCGGCAATGCGCGGAGCGTTGCCCAGCAGGTCCAGTTCCTCCACCAGTTCGTAGCCTTTGGTCTGGTATTGCCCGCCGAATGAGTTGGGGTAGGAGCGCCGCTGGATTTCGTTCCCGGCAAACGACGTGGCCACGAATCCGGTGCCGGTCTGGTTCTTGATCTGGCGGATTTCCGAACCGATGCTGGAAAGGAAGAGCTGGTCAATGCGGTGGAAGTCCATGGCCACTTCTGAGAGGGTGATGTTCTTCACCTTGCGCAGTTCGGCATCCACCTTCAGCATCAGATCCAGGCAGCTTGAGACGGGAATTGAAAAAGGATCGACCCGGCAGGGACCTTCCCAGTGGTCCACGGTCTTTGTTTCCGCCGCCAGTTGAACGTCGTGCTTTTTGGCCATGCTGCTGGCTTTGGCAATCTCAATCGACTTCAGGACAACGGCAAGGACGCCCTGGCGCGAGAGGTCGTCGGTGGAAGCAAATCCCCAGGCGCCGTTCACAATCACCCGCACGCCGAGCCCGAGCGATTCCGATTCCCGAACCTGCGCCGTTTCACCATTCCTGGTGGAGAGATACCGCTGGCGGACATCCATCACCCGACCGTCGGCGTAACTCGCCCCCTGCGAGGTTGCTGCATCGATTGCCAGTGCTCCGAACTCTTTCATTGCACAAACCTGCCCGCTAACGGGATCGTTGGCTTTCTACCGTTTCTTCGTCCGGGTTTTCTCGAATTCTGAACCGGGTAACCTGAATACAATCATGGATTGCAACTTAACGAGGAAGGCCGACGGTAAGGCCGTCCGGCAAAGCAGCCTTACCGTCATTTTCAATGCCCCAGGGCAGGACCATGCCGCCCCTGCCAACGAACCTACGTCCCTTCAGACCAGGATGCCAGGTACTCCACCTGTTCCGGAGTCAGCGTATCAATCTCGATCCCCATCGTCTCTAGCTTCAGTTGGGCGACCATCTCGTCAAGGTCAGTGGGAACAGCATAGACCTGAGGCGTCAGACTCTTGCTGTTCTTTGCGAGGTATTCGGCAGAAAGCGACTGATTGGCAAAGCTCATGTCCATCACAGAGGCCGGATGTCCTTCCGCCGCCGCCAGGTTGATCAGCCGGCCTTCGCCCAGCAGGTAGAGCTTTCGGCCATCTGCCATTTTGTATTCGTCAACAAACTCGCGAACCCGCCGCTTGGAAGTTGAGAGGTCTTCAAGGGCCGGAATGTCGATTTCCACATTGAAGTGGCCTGAATTGGCAACCACGGCCCCGTCGTTCATTGCCTCGAAGTGCTCTTTCCTCAACACCGACTTGTCACCGGTCAGGGTCACGAAGATTTCGCCGATCTTTGCCGCGTCCGCCATGGGCATCACACGGAAGCCGTCCATCCGGGCTTCCAGGGCGCGTGTCGGGTTCACTTCCGTCACAATCACGTCCGCGCCCAGTCCGCGGGCCCGCATGGCAAAGCCGCGTCCGCACCATCCGTAACCGGCCACAACAACATTCGAGCCGGCCAGCAGGATATTCGTCGCGCGGATAATGCCATCCACCGTCGATTGGCCCGTTCCATAGCGATTGTCGAACAGATGTTTGGTATCGGCGTCATTCACGGCAATGATGGGGTACTTCAACACGCCCTGCTTGGCCATGGCGCGCAAACGGATGACGCCCGTGGTCGTCTCCTCGGTCCCGCCGATAATGCCCGGGACCAGGTCTTTACCCTTCGTCAGAATGGTGGTCACCAGGTCCGCGCCGTCGTCCATGGTGATTTGCGGTTTGTGCTCCAGGGCGGCAAGGATGTGGGAGTAGTAAGTTTCATTGTCCTCGCCGCGGATGGCGAAAACGGGGATCTCATAGTCCTTCACCAGCGAAGCGGCCACGTCATCCTGGGTGCTCAGGGGATTTGAGGCGCAAAGGACAACGTCCGCACCGCCGTCGCGCAGCGTAATCGCCAGGTTGGCAGTTTCCGTGGTGACGTGCAGGCAGGCGGAGATCCTGATCCCCTTGAGAGGTTTTTCCTTCTGGAACCGTTCCTGAATCTTTTGCAGGACGCGCATCCATTGGCGGGCCCACTCAATCCGCTTCTTGCCCTCGGTGGCCAGGCCCAGGTCCTTAACGTCATAAGCGCTTTTGTTGGTAACAGGCATTACAAACCACTCTCCTTTTTCAAAATCGCAGCTTTGTCGGTCCGCTCCCATGCAAACTCCGGCTCGTGGCGGCCAAAGTGACCATAAGCTGCTGTTTTGGTGTAGATCGGACGGAGCAGGTCGAGCGACTCGATGATGCCCCGGGGCGACAACTGGAAATGTTTGCGGACCAGTTCAACCAGCCGTCCGTTTTCCAATTTTCCCGTGCCGAAGGTATCCACCAGCACGGACACCGGCTCAGCAACTCCGATGGCGTAGGCAAGTTGAACTTCCGCGTGTGTTGCCAGGCCGGCGGCGACGATGTTCTTGGCGATGTAGCGCGCCATGTAGGCGGCAGAACGGTCCACCTTGGTGGGATCTTTTCCGGAAAACGCTCCGCCCCCGTGGCGGGCCCATCCGCCGTAGGTATCAACGATGATCTTCCTGCCCGTCAGGCCGGAGTCACCCACCGGTCCGCCGGTGACAAAGCGCCCTGTAGGATTGATGTGGTACTTGGTGTTGGCGTCCATCATCGAGGCGGGAATAACCGGCTTGATGACGCATTCTTTGATCCCTTCGTGGAGCGTTTCATTGGAAACGCTGGCGGCGTGCTGCGTGGAAACCACCACGGCGTCCACCCGCAGGGGTTTGTTGTCCTGATACTCGACCGTGACCTGCGATTTTCCGTCAGGCCGGACGAAATCCAGGATACCCTTCTTGCGAACCTCCGCCAGCCGCAGGCAGAGCTTCTGCGCCAGGGTGATGGGTAAAGGCATCAGTTCGTCGGTATCGTTGCAGGCGTAACCGAACATCATGCCCTGGTCGCCCGCGCCACCGGTTGAAACGCCCATATCGATATCACCGCTTTGCCGCGTCAAGTTCACATGAATTTTGCAGGCATCAGCCGTGAAACCGCCTTCGGGGTCTGTGTAACCAATCGAGAGGACGGTGTCGCGCACCAGGCGGTCAATGTCCAGCTTGGCGATGGTGGTAACTTCGCCAATCACATAAACATCGCCATCCTTTACCATGGATTCGCAGGCCACGCGGCCTTTCGGGTCCGCCGCGAGCACGGCGTCCAGCACCGCGTCCGAAATCTGGTCGCACACTTTGTCGGGATGGCCTTCCGTCACCGACTCGGAAGTGAAAAAGTAATGATGATCACGCCCAGCCACGTGGGTCTCCTTCCTCTATGCGAAAATATCCCCCGCTGTGCAAATAACCAACGCTAGCACAGCGTCTCTGAAACCGTCAACCATTTGGTGCCCTGTAACCGGCCTGGAACAGCGAACGGCGCCGCTGCGGGGTCGAGCCGTTCTCACGCATACTCTGAATTATGAGGGGCCGAGCCGCCTTAAATTCTTCTCAGCCCACCAGCGCCGGAGGCAACCAGCGCCCATACAGAT
>JAJYJL010000204.1:7835-9570 GCA_021789565.1 Acidobacteriota bacterium | reverse complement strand
CGACGTGGATACCGGTGGACTGCGGCATGGCCGTGAACCCGAACACGGTGCAGGCACAGATCCGCAAAACCCTGGTGAATGAAAAGGAACAGTTGCTGAAGGCCGCCTATATTGAAAATCTGCGAGACAACGCCAAGGTGAAAAACCTGCTGGCGGAGCAGATCGTGAAAGAGTATCAATAGGTTTGCGAACCAGGCCGTGGCTACTCGAGCCGAAGCAGACGTGCCCCGGCTTCAATTCCAATCCCTTCCTTGACGTGTACCTGGGTGATGCGCCCGGCGCGCGGCGCCCGCAGTTCGTTCTGCATCTTCATGGCTTCAATCACCACCAGGCCCTGGTCCTGCGCGACCTCCTGCCCTGGCCCTACCAGCACGCGCACGATCTTTCCGGGCATCGGGGCCAGCACGTCGAGCGGGCCGTCGTGCGCGGCAGTCTGTCCGGCAAATCGGCGCGTGCGGGGGTCGCGTATGCAGACGTGGAAATCGTATTCGGCGATGGCCACAACCCAGCTTTCAGGCTGGCCTGGAGGGTTGTCTGCCGCAGGCGCAACACGCGCTTCGTAGGATTGGCCGCCGATCAGAATTGAATAGTGCCCGGGTCGGATTTCGGTCCAGTCGGCCTCGAGGGGTTTGCCGTCAATTGAGAACAGCGGCTTGCCGGCGCCGTCTTCGCCGCTGGACGGGCGCTCCATGGAGAGCCGGTGTTCGCTGGTTTGTCCGTCTTCGCGCAATTCGATTTCGAAGTTCATAAGCTTCCTGTGACGGCTTTGTTACCGTTCGGGCCAGTGGTTCAATTCCTCCGCGCGGCCTGCGGATTTCCATCGCGATGCGCGTCCGTTCGGCCGCTCCCAGGCGCGGCGCGATTCCTGCTGCCTTCGCATCTCCAGCGCGGCGGCCAGAATGGCCACCCGCCGCAGTTCCGGAGGCGGCGGAATTTTGAGCGTGCCTTCGGCCAGCATGCGGTCAATAAATCCCGTGTCGAGCTGGCCCTCCACAAATTCCGGGCGCGCCAGCAGTTGCCGGAAGAATTGCAGATTGGTCTGGGGGCCGGCCACTTCATATTCGCTCAGGGCGCGGCGCATGCGGGCCACGGCCTGCCAGCGGTCGGTTCCCCACACCACCAGCTTGGCCAGCAGCGGATCGTATTCCAGCGGCACCCGCCAGCCCTCGTAAACGCCGCTGTCACTGCGAATGCCGGGCCCGGACGGAATGGCCAGACGGGTGATGAGCCCGGGAGAAGGGAAGAAGCCGCGGTCGGGATCTTCCGCGTAGATGCGGGCCTCGATGGCCGCGCCGCGCAGTTGCACGTCCTCCTGCCGCCATGCCAGCCGGTCGCCGGCGGCAGCGTGGACCTGTTCCTTCACCAGATCAATGCCCACCACCATCTCCGTGACCGGGTGTTCCACCTGCAGCCGGGCGTTCATTTCCAGGAAATAGAAGTTGCGCTCCGGGTCAATCAGGAACTCCGCCGTTCCGGCGTTGGTGTAGCCGGCCAGCTTGCCGATGCGCACTGCGGTTTCGCCCATGCGGCGGCGCAGCCCGGCATCGAGCATGGGAGAAGGGCATTCCTCCAGGACTTTCTGGTGGCGGCGCTGCAACGAGCATTCGCGCTCGCCGAGATAAATCAGGTTGCCGTGGGTGTCGCCGAGAAGCTGGATCTCCACGTGCCGCGCCCGTTCGATGCGCTTTTCGAGATAGATCGACGGGTCGCCAAAAGCGTTCTGCGCTTCCGAGCG
>JAJYJL010000204.1:0-7825 GCA_021789565.1 Acidobacteriota bacterium | reverse complement strand
CCGAGCGGGCATTACGGTAAGCGGAGTCGAGTTCCTCCTCCCTCCCCACCATCCGCAACCCCTTGCCGCCGCCACCCGCCGAAGCCTTCAGCATCACGGGGAAGCCGATCTGGCGAGCCACGCGGACCACTTCTTCAAAGCTCTGCAGATTGGCGTCGGTGCCGGGAATCACCGGCAGGCCGGCCTTCATCACCAGGCGCCGGGCGGCAGTCTTGGAGCCCATCAACTCCATGGCCTCAGGCGTGGGCCCGATAAAGACCATGCCGGCGTCGCGGCAGGCACGGGCAAAATCGGGATTCTCGGCAAGAAATCCGTAGCCGGGATGGATGGCCTCGGCGCCCGATCGCTGGGAGGCGCCGATGATGCGGTCAATGCGCAGGTAGCTTTCAACGGCGGGCGCCGGACCGATGGCAAACGCTTCATCGGCGTAACGCACGTGCAACGACTTGCGGTCCACTTCCGAATAAACTGCCACGCTGCGAATGCCCATCTCGCGGCAGGCCCGCATCACCCGAACTGCAATCTCACCGCGATTGGCAATCAGAATTTTTTTGAACAAGCGTTCCCCTAATGTGGCGACGGTCCGTGACCACCGGCCAAGGTTTCCGGAGCATCCTCTGAAAACCTGATTATACACGCGCTCGCAGGCGACGATGCCCTCACCCACCGGTCAGTGGCGGAATGTCCCTGTTCACAAAGGCAGGCAAGGGCTCGGAAATGCAGCGCTGTAGGATTTCGCTTCCAGGATTTTCTCCGTGCTCGCTGCGCATGGGAAAGCTGTAACAAAGAGCCCACAGAAGGGGCTCTGTACACTGTATGTTGAGCTTGTGTGGACCACAGCGAGCACGGGGACAATCGGGCGGAATGATGCAGGTTGAAGTGTAATGAGAAACACAGGGCCGGAAACGGACCCTGCGGTAGGAGGTTAGGACTTCTCGTGGCCGTTTTTGCGGACGATCTTGTCCACGGTATCGATCAGGGCGTTCAGCTTGTAGTCGGTCGAAGCCTGTGCTTCTCGCAGCTCCTTAAAGCCTGCGGCTTGGGATTCGCGGAACTCCCGAAACCCGGACTCCATGCGCTCTGCCAGGCGGGTTTCTGCCTGGGCCAGGCGGCCGATGAGATCGGTGGCAGTCGCCATTGATGTTTCGAGCCGGGCGATGCGCTCTTCGTGCGCCCTGGCCACGGTCTTCAGTTCCTCAATCGACACTTCAACCCTCGCCTGGGTGCTCAGGATGAACTCCATGGTCTTTTCGATATCCATAGTCGCAAGTATACCTCAGGACGAGCCAATCGTGCTCAAGCGGGGCAAGTGACGTTGGCGAACCCGGCGGCAACGAATCACAGCGGAATGTTGCCATGCTTTTTGGGCGGCAGTGTGTCGCGCTTGTTCTCGAGCATGCGCAGGGCGCGGATGAGGCGCAGGCGGGTGTCGCGCGGTGCGATGACGGCGTCCACGTATCCGCGCTCAGCGGCGATGTAGGGATTGGCAAAGCGGTTGCGGTATTCCTCGGCTTTTTCCTTGCGGAGTTTTTCCGGGTCTTTGGCCTTCAGCAGCTCGCGCCGGTTGACGATGTTGACGGCGCCTTCGGGGCCCATGACGGCGATTTCGGCCGTGGGATAGGCGAGGTTGACGTCGGTGCGGATGTGCTTGGACGACATCACGCAATAGGCCCCGCCGTAGGCTTTGCGGGTGATGACGGTAAGCTTGGGCACGGTGGCCTCGGCAAAAGCGTAGAGCAGCTTGGCGCCGTGGCGGATGATGCCGCCGAATTCCTGCTGGGCGCCGGGCAGGAACCCCGGAACGTCTTCGAAGGTGATCAGCGGAATATTGAAGGCGTCGCAGAAACGGACGAAGCGCGCGCCTTTGACCGAGGCGTCGATGTCGAGGCATCCGGCCAGCACCGCGGGCTGGTTGGCCACGATGCCCACGCTGTACCCGCCCACTCGCGCAAAGCCCACCACCAGATTGCGGGCGAACCGCTCGTGGACTTCCAGGAAGTAGCCGTCGTCCACCACCCGGCGGATGATGTCCTTGATGTCGTAAGGTTTGTCGGACTCTGCGGGAATCAGGCTGTCGAGTTCGGCGTCGCGGCGGTCCACGGGATCGTTTGTTTCCACAAAGGGCGGGTCTTCGCGGTTGTTCTGCGGCATGAAGGAAAGCAATTCGCGCACCAGCGCCAGGCATTCGGGATCGTCACGGGTGACAAAATGAGAAACGCCGCTGGTGGCGCTGTGTGTGCGCGGGCCGCCCAGGTCTTCCTTGGTGACGTCCTCGTGCATCACGGTGCGGATGACGTCGGGCCCGGTGACGAACATGTAGCTGGAATTTTCAACCATCAGGACGAAGTCGGTGATGGCGGGTGAATAAACCGCTCCACCCGCGCAGGGCCCCATGACCGCGGATATCTGCGGAACCACGCCGGAAGCCAGGGTGTTGCGCAGGAAGATATCCGCATAGCCGGCCAGCGAGGCCACGCCTTCCTGGATGCGCGCGCCGCCGGAATCGTTGAGTCCGATGAGCGGAGCTCCTACCTTCAGCGCCAGGTCCATAATCTTGCAGATTTTGGCGGCGTTGGCTTCGCTGAGCGCGCCGCCGAAAACCGTAAAATCCTGGGCAAAGGCGTAAGCCAGGCGGTTGTTGATGAGGCCGTAGCCGGTGACGACGCCATCGCCGGGAATGCGCTGGGCCTCCATGCCGAAGTCGCGGCAGTTGTGCTCGACGAATTCGCCGGCCTCTTCAAAGCTGGCTTCGTCGAAGAGAAGCTCCAGCCGTTCGCGGGCGGAGAGTTTGCCTTCTGCATGCTGGCGGGCGCGGCGCTCGTCGCCGCCTCCTGCTTCCGCCTGGGCCCGCCGGCGGCGGAGTTCTTCGAGTTTTTCTTCAAGTTTCAAATGGGAAACCTCGGAAAAGAAAATAGGATAGCGTTCGTGGCCAGCCCCGGCTGGATCGGGGGAGCGCCATTACGGGATCCACTCACGGCTTCTCCGCTGCTTCTGCAGAAGTTGGAAGCGCACTTCCGCCCGCCGCCTCGCCGGCACCAATGCCGCGGATTCCTGACCACTCTTCGCAAATCGCGATGGAATTGCTGGGATGCTTCATGTCGTACTTAACGCTGATGCCCTTGCCAACCAGGTGGGGCGCCTGCGAGGCAACTGCGGGCATCATGGAAACGTCCTGCGACACCTCGTAGGTGACACCCGCAATGTCATAGCGGTACACAAGCAGCAGCGACGTGTTTTTACCCTCCGGTTCAATCAGGCCGGTGACTTCGCCGGCAACGATGCGGCCCGTTCGGCCCATCCATAAGCGGCGCTGGCGCTCAAGCTCAGCCGGATCTTTCTTTCGGAGTAGCTTGAGATAAGCGAAGAGGCCGGCGCCGATGAGAACCAGCACCGCGCCTGCGATCAGCCCAATCTCAAGTGGCGGCAAGGGCTTCACCGTTGATTTCACCTCTTCAACTGCCGGCGCATCCAGCAGGAAGCTCCGGCCGAAATTACGCGGGAACGAACGCCGCTCCCCATTCCGGCGAAATTATACCATTTTGCGCCCGGCAGGGAGTGGTAGTCCCGCTCACTGCGCGCCCGCTGCCGGCGTGGCGACGCGTGCGGGTACGGACTTCGCGCTCTCATTTCCAGTGAGGTCCACGGCCGTTACGGCGTATTTGTAGCGCTGGCCGGGCTCGACCGTGGCGTCGTGGAAGATGGGCGTGAGTATCCGTTGTTTGTTGATGCGCTGGAACGGTCCGCCATTGGCGCTGCGATAAACATTGTAGCCTGCGAGGTCGCGCCCGGAACTGGCGTTCCACAGCAGATCGACTGCGCCCGCGACATTCACCGCGGTGAGGCCCGTGGGGACAGGCGGAGGGAACACATCGCGCGGGGTGAGGCTGACCGGTTCGGACGGCACGCTTTCCGCCGTGGCCTGGCCCACTGTGGTGACGGCGCTGACGCGGAAAAAATACTGCCGACCGAACTGGAATGTCTTGTCGTCAAAATGGGTGGAAGCAGCCTCGCCTGCCAAATCATACGAACCGGGCTTGCCGGTCATACTCTGATAAATGCGATAACCGGAAAGGTGCGCGGGTGGAAGACCGGTAAGGGTTTCAGCCGGCTGGTCCCAGGTGAGCAGCAACGAGTTCTGGGAGGCTTTCGCCACAAGGTTCATCACCGGCCCCGTAGCGTCCAGCAGGGTCGCCTGGGCCACGTTTGAAAGTCCACTCCTGTGGGGATGCCCGCGGAAGCCGTGGGTCAGGGCAATCACCGCGAAGGAATAAGTGGAACCCTGTTGCTGGCGGATTTCCTGGATTGAAAATGGAAGAGCGTAATCTACCTTGCCGGAGCGGGTGAAGCCGACAAGCTGTTTCGGGCTGAGCGTAAGCCAGGGCGCGGCACTGGCGTCAGGCAATTCGGGCTGCCGGCCCGGGGGAGTCACGGCACGAAAAATGTTGACCGTAACCGGCTTTTTGAGCCTTTCGCCATCGGTGGCCAGTGCAGGCAGGGTGAAAGTGATGTGAACGGCGCCGCCTACCTGGGTTGCCGCGAGGTCCCTGATCGTCTGCGGAATTTCCAGGCGCGGAGGCTGGGGCGGCGCCTGCACGCCGCAACCAGAGAAGAGGGCCGCGAGCGTGGCGAGGAACATCAGGCGCAGAAACCCCTGCCTGTCCCGGCAGGGAAGTGGCCTGGCTCTGGGGATGGCAGGCGTGGCGGGATCACCGCCGGAATCGCCCCTTGGCAATTGAAGGTTCACAGAATGTAGCGGCTGAGGTCCTGATCTTTCACGATTTCCGCGAGCTGCTTCTTGACGTAGTCCCCGTCGATCCGCACCGTCTTCTTTTTCAGGTCAGGCCCCTCAAACGAGATTTCGTCCAGAAGCCTTTCCATGATGGTATGGAGCCGCCGGGCGCCGATGTTTTCCGTCTGGTCATTGACTTTGGCGGCGAAGCTGGCAATTTCATCCAGAGCGTCGTCGGTGAATGAAAGCTTGATGCCCTCGGTCTCCAGAAGCGCCACGTACTGCTTGACCAGCGCGCTTTTCGGTTCTTTCAGGATGCGGACAAAATCGTCCACGTTCAGCGATTTGAGCTCAACACGGATGGGGAAGCGGCCCTGGAGTTCGGGGATCAAATCCGAAGGCTTGCTGACGTGGAAGGCGCCGGCGGCGATAAACAGAATATGGTCGGTGCGGACCATTCCGTAGCGGGTGTTGACCGTGGTGCCTTCGACGATGGGCAGGATGTCGCGCTGCACGCCCTCGCGGCTCACGTCGGGGCCGGAACCTCGCTCGCGCCCGGCGATCTTGTCGATTTCATCCAGAAAGATGATGCCCGACTGCTCGGCGCGCTCCACCGCGGTCCGGGTCACCTGTTCCATATCGATCAGCCTGTTCTCTTCTTCCTGGATCAGGTATTCCATGGCCTCGGAAACGGGCATGCGGCGCTTCTTGCTGCGCTGCCCGAACAGGCCGGGGAGCATGTCCTTGATGTTGATGTCCATCTCCTCGATGCCCTGCGAGGAGATGATTTCAAAGGCCGGGAAGTTCTTCTCCCGTGTTTCGATTTCCACCTGGCGCCCATCCAGCTTGCCTTCGCGGAGCTGGGCCCGCAGCTTTTCGCGGGTGCGCTTGAACTGTTCCATCGCCGCGCGGTAGCCGTCATCCGACTGGGCTTTGTCGTTGTGGGGAGGAGTGGGGGGCGGCAGCAGCAGGTCCAGCAGGCGCTCTTCGGCGTTGGTTTCGGCCTTTTCCGCCACTTCCTCGATCTTTTCCTCGCGCACCATGTCGATGGAAATTTCCACCAGGTCGCGGACCATGGACTCCACGTCGCGCCCGACATAGCCTACTTCGGTAAACCGCGAGGCCTCCACCTTGATGAAGGGGGAATTGGCCAGGCGGGCCAGGCGGCGGGCGATTTCCGTCTTGCCCACGCCCGTGGGCCCGATCATAATGATGTTCTTGGGGAGCACTTCTTCCGCCAGTTCGGCGGAAAGCTTCTGCCGGCGCATGCGATTGCGCAGGGCAATGGCGACGGCGCGCTTGGCCTCGTTCTGGCCCACCACGTGTTTGTCGAGTTCCGCCACGATCTGGCGCGGGGTCAGTTCGTCCAGCATGGTGGCCGTTTCAATAGTTTCAGGCAAATAGAAAACCATTCGAGCTTCCTTTGGGTCCGGGAGCATTAAAGCTCCTCGATGGTGCATTGGTCGTTGGTAAAAATGCAGATCGTCCCGGCGATACGCATCGCTTCTTTGACGATGTCCTGGGCGGTCATTTTGGTGTTTTTTAAGAGAGCGCGCGCGGCGGAGACGGCGTAAGGGCCCCCGGAGCCGATTCCCACGATGCCGTCATCCGGCTCAATCACATCGCCAGTGCCGCTCACGAGATAGGTGGCGTCCTTGTCGGCGACCAGCAGCAGCGCTTCCAGGTGGCGCAAGGCGCGGTCTGTTCTCCATTCCTTGGCCAGCTCCACAACGGCCCTGCCGAGGTTGCCGTGGTACTCCTCGAGTTTGGTCTCGAAGCGTGAAAACAGCGAAAAGGCGTCTGCTGTGCTGCCGGCAAATCCGGCCAGCACCTTGTCGTTGTAAAGGCGGCGGATCTTTTTGGCTTTGTGCTTGATGACGCTTTCGCCCATCGTGACCTGGCCGTCACCGCCCATCACCAGACTGCCGTTGCGGCGAACGCAAAGAACTGTTGTCGATCGGATGAATCGTTGGCGTGCCAAATGTCCTCCGCCCGTCATTATAGCAGATGGTGCCGGCTGTCACCGGGAGGGCTGGAAATAGTTTGCGGGAACGTCCACGTTGTAGCGGGCCTTGTTCCTGTAGACCGCGCCGACCCGCTCGCCGTTCTTTTCACGGGTGATATTCATGGGCGTCATGATGCCGTCAAAGCGCTGGTAATCGTTGTAGTCGTCGGTATAATCGTCCCAGTCCTGTGTGCCGGAGTTCTGGATACGGTAGGTGACGCGCAAGGGAAGGTAGTTGGATTTACGAAGATAAAGCTGGATGTGGGTGTCCCGGGCGTCGATGATTTCAATCACCCAGGCAGGCTGGTTGGCCACAAAGTCGACGCCGTGATCGATGATCAATACGCCGCTTTCATTGATGATCGAGCGAAAGAGATGGTCCAGGCTGTAGCGGTTTGCAATCTTCCACTCCCGGACCTGTTCAGGGAGCTGATGGGTCAGGCCGTACCGGTCCAGTTCCAGGGCTTCCTTGCCGTTGTTGATCAGGGTGACAGGTTTGCTCTTGCCGTAAGTGAAACGGCGCTTGTCGGGCGGCACATAGGTGCTTTTGAAGGGCTCAACGTCGGCCATCTGGCCGTTGGAAAAGCCGAACACCCGCCCCGAGGTGGCAAGGCTCTTATAGTTCAGAAAGGCCGGCCCGCCCAGCGCCTCGATGGCGTGGTCGAGAATCTCCCGGGCCTTGGGACTGATGCGTGAAGGCAATGCGGCTGAAGGTGTCTGCGCCGGTTTCTGCTGTGCGCCGAAAGAGGCGGCCGCCAGGGCAGGAATCAGGATGGCAAGGCAGGTTGCGCAGGCCGCAATTCGCATGATGGTTATTTTTCGATTACCCACAGAGAACGTTCCCTCCATTGATATTGATGATTTCTCCGGTCAGGTAGGTTGACATGTCCGAGGCCAGAAACAAAATGGGCATGGCGACCTCCTCGGGCCTGCCAAAGCGGCCCAGCGGAATCGATCGGGTCGCTTTACGTTTTTCCGCGGGTTTGCGGAGGACCGGTGCGGCCATGTCGGTAATAACCCAGCCGGGGGCCACAGCGTTCACCAGAATGTGGTGCGGAGCCAGTTCCGTGGCCAGCCCCTTCACCAGGCTG